>NZ_DRGY01000035.1 GCF_011049865.1 Marinobacter antarcticus
AAAGATCTCACGACGCGTCTTGCGCTTCTTGGTCTGGTACTCGGCTTCGGAGAAGGTGATCTGATCCATGATGGCAACGAATCCTATGCGGTTGACGATGGCCGTATTATCGCTGATTTTGAGACTTATTCAGAGTCTCCCTAGCTTTGGCTCAACAGTGAAAGTCAGTAATGCAAGGCATGAAGAAAAGCTCATGAAACTTAATCATGAGTATCCAAATAACTTGCATGAATTTGATGTGGTTATGATAGATATGACCAGCCCAAAATCGGAAGATTTTAATGCTAGTCAGCATAGTTTAAATAATACAACTGGAAGCAAAGCTCATGCCTTTCTCAGTGCGTTTCCAGAACAGGTTTTTGACCCTAGGCAATTTTCCATTCATATCGTTTCAAAACAAATCAATGAGCTGGCGAGGAAAAAATCAATAGTTATAGCTTTTTTCGGAAGTGAGATTTCTACTGAATATCAGTTTGTGGAAATAACAGCTCACGGCCCACGCGTCACTAATATGAATTCATATTCGAATAGTGCATTTTATGGTAGCTTTCCCCGTAGCAATAGTCGGCACGGTCGTAAAGTTAAAAATCCTGAGAAAGGATCAAAACTTGACCCATTGTTTAATAAGCATTTAGATGGCATAGAGTATCGGAGCACTTTTTATCACCCCAATGTCTGGAAGGATAATAAAAACCAAAAAGATAATAAATTCATACCTCTGTTACTTAACGAACGCGATGAAATAATAAGTTATGCACATTTCAGGGATGAGTCGCTGGTATTGGTTCTGCCTGATATTGATGACAAGCCAAGTTTTGTCTCTAATCTTTTTAAAACATACCTGCCAGAAATTATGCCAGAAATCTTTCCATTTCACGGCGAATTTGGCTGGCTAGAAAACGGCGACTATTTATTACCAGGTGAAAGTGAGTTACTACAGCAGAAGGATTATATAGAAGATAAATATATAAAAGATATCGCCAACAACACTGAAGCTATGAAAAGATTAAAAGAGGATAATAAATTTTTAGCAGATTTGATTTCCGAAACTGGAGATGCGCTAGTTTCCTCTATTGAAAATTACTTAAATTGGCTGGGGTTTGAGTCGGTAATTAACTCCGATGATACGAATCCTGACATCCTTGAAGAGGATATACAGGTTGATTGTGATGATAAATTTTTAGTTATTGAAGTTAAAGGCATTGGAGGCACATCCACCGACAAAGATTGTTCTCAAATTAGCAAGATAAGATATAGACGAGCAGAGCAAAGAGGTAAGTTTGATGTGTTCGGGTTATACATCGTTAATCACCAACGATATATGCCACCTAAATCAAGGGCTAACCCTCCGTTCACTGATAATCAAGTCAAAGATGCAACCCTCGATAAGCGAGGCCTCTTGACTACATACGATCTTTATAAGGCATATTTTCTAATAGAAGATGGCATCATTCTAAAAACTGATGTTAGGGAGTCACTTTTCAAAACCGGTCTAATCACTTTAGAGCCTGACAACATAGTCTCTATTGGTATTCCTACCGAATTTTTTATGAATGGACACGTTGCTATTGTAAATCTAGATGGCATAACACTAAATGTCGGAGAGACCTTAGTGATAAAAAAGCAAAATATTTATTCCAAGGTTACTATCGAATCGCTGCAAGTCGATGATGCAACAGTAGATAGTTGCAACTCAGGAGAAGTTGGCGTAAAGCTAGATAGAAGTATAAAAAATAATTCAGAGTTATTTGTTAAAAAGGTATAACAAGTTGCTGAACTCGGAAAATTTACTCGCTACGCTCCTAATTTTCCGGTAAGCAAGGCGTTATGTGGTGCCAGCCATGCTACACTCACGCGTTTTGGATAATGTTTAATCACGGGTAGCCAGGAAGCTACTTTTTACTGAAAGGAACTCTGAACATGAGCAATCTGATTGCCGCCTGCGTCGGCGATACGCACGTTTGTCCGATCAAAGGGCATAGCTCTTCCCCCATTATGCCAAACGGCTCCAGCATCCTTGTTGAAGGAAAACCCATTGCCCGGGTGGGCGATGTTACCGGTTGCGGTGCCGTCATTACCCAAGGCTATCCTTTTGCGTTGGCCGATGGTATGCCCGTGGCGCACCTTGGTAGTCCCACCAGTCATGGTGGTTCCATTGTCAGCGGTAATCAACGAGTAATACTGGGTGTTGCCACAACCACCGCACCCGTTGTGGATTTTGCCATGGCAGGGGCACTGGATGACGAAGGCCAGCTTACCCCGGCCGCCAAAGAGTTGCTGGACAAAGATCCACAAGAGTTTGTTCGCAAAGCTGCGCAGAAAGGCGCGTTGATTGATGAAGGCTTGCCTGACGAGTCACCGGATAACTCGCCCGAAGAAGAGGGGCGTCCTAAAGTCCGCGTAGAGGCTGGCATCTTTTTCGATGGTACAGGTAATAACCGTGGCAACACCCGTGCTTACCAGCAGGAACTTGATAAGTGTCTGACAGCCAATGCCGCCGGAGCCATATCAGAAGAAGAGTGCAGTAATGAACTCTCGCAGGTGATGGAAGGCAGTTACCTCAATGCCGAAACCAATGTTTCGAAACTGGAGACGCTTTACTTCATGAACACTATAGAGCAAGACGGTCCTCCAAACCACCGGCTGTCTGTTTATGTTTCAGGAGTGGGTACCAAGTTCGGTGAGCCTGACGATGGTTTGAGTATGGGGTTAGGCTTGGGAGAGCAAGGCATCCTCAGGAAGATTGACGAAGGTGCAGAGCAACTTACCTTTGAGATTGCCAACCGAGTCAATGATTCCATTGACGAGTTGATCATCGATGTGTTCGGATTTAGTCGGGGCGCGGCAACCGCACGGCATTTTGTCAGCCGAGAAGTATATGACACCACAGGCTCTTTATACGGTGAGTACAAAGGGGCGTTGGTCAGAGCTTTTGAGCGGGAAGGCATCCCATGGCCAAAGAAAGTGACGGTTCGGTTCCTAGGGCTGTTCGATACCGTTGCCGGCGTAGCCGATGTGGGCAATCTGGATTTTTCCGCGCACGATGGAAAAACGGGGCGTATCAACGTCAACGTAAAACCAGAGCATGTCCAGCGAGCCGTCCAGTTTGTTGCCCGTGATGAGCGCCGGCACAATTTCTCGTTAAACAGCCTTCGGGATGAGACAGGCAACTTGCCTGAGCATTTCAGCGAGTGGGTTCTGCCGGGTGCTCATTCGGATATTGGTAGCGGGTATCCAGAGCGGTTTCACGAGCGAATTGAAGTTCGCCTTCCGGAGGTGATCACTGGTAAAGACCGTCGGAATCCCGAGGCCAGTTTTGAGTTTTCCCGCATGCTGCAGCAGCGAGCCCTGATCAAGGCTGAGGGCTGGATCGGTTCCTTCAATCCGTTGGCCAGCCTGGAGATTGAACAGAAGCTCCTTCCCATGCTACCCACTCAGCCGAGCCTGAGCGGAAATAATGTTGCTTTGCACCTCTGGCTTGATCGGGAGGTTCGGGGCGAATACTCCAGAATACCCTTGTACCTTATTCACAAGCTGGCTGTTGATGCCGGTGTGCCTTTCCAGTCCATCAACCCCGAGGTGAAAGGCTTTTCAATACCGCAAGAACTTGTAACCGTTGCCAGAAACCTCGCAGCTCACGTCTGGCACGGCCAAGACTTGCGGCTGTCTCCTGAATCCAAAGCCCTGCTCAAGCAACGGTACATTCATCATTCCGATCATTATCTGGAAATGGGGCTGCTTTACCCGTTCAGGCCTGCAAAAAATGGCCGCCGGGCTGTTCACCCGAATAAAACCAGTGAATAAATGGAGACTTCTATGAATATCAAGCGTTGGATGATCAGTCTCTGTATTCTGGTACTGGTTGGGTGTTCGGAACGAACGGAATCAGAGGGGCCAAGGCACGGTCCCAACAGCACATATCGCAACATCAATGTCGTAGCACCGAAACACTACGATGTTTGGGTGGATAAGTTCTTTGTTGAATCCTTGTCCGAGGACATTGGCTGGCGGGCGCCTATTGGGATTGTATCCTGTTGCTGGAAAAAGGCACACGGGGCTTCGGCTGAATGGCAAACGATGCCGGAGGTCTTCCTTATCCGCTGGTTTTCGTTTGCAGAGCAACAATCCTATGAGGCCCTGATCCGACTGGAAAACCCGGACGAGATCGAGGAAAAGATGAAGGAGGTTGCCGCATTCGAGCGCTTTGGAGAGATGGTGGAACGCCCGCTCTACAACCTTGTTCTTGGCTTGGCTCCAGGGGGAACGGTTGTGGTGTGGATAATGAACCGGGGTGAGAATGCTATCGAAGTTGGTCGCTTTAAAGCCAAACCGTATGACAACCAAGAATCAGATTACACTCAGTGGGTCAATGAGTATCTCGAGAGAGAGGGTGATTACCTCAAAGAGAACGGGGTGAAGCTTGATAGCTGGTGAGGCTAGCCGATCCTGAATTGCTTGAGGAATGGCTTAGCTACCACAAAAATAATGCATCCTTGCAGCTACTTAGTGCCGAGGCAAACTTGCGCAGCTTAAAAAGCTAACAAACACAGGCACAGCGACGGTTACTGCATTGCGGCTTCGCCTCCATTCCGTAGCCGCGCGCGCTGTTGGCGTTAGGCTGCGGCGCGCGGCTTTGTGGGAGTTAAAATATTATCCGACTGGAACTTAACCGCCTTCATCCTGTTCTTATAGCTATATGAAAATCACTATCGAAACGAATGTTGCTGCGCCCATCGCCCATGTTTGGCAAGCTTTCAACAATCCCGACGATATCCTGCAATGGGACACTTCTGACGATTGGCACACCACTTGGGCATCGAACGACCTAAAGATTGGTGGCAAGCTGTTGCAACGCATGGAAACTACGGACGGCGGGACGGGATTTGATGTTGCTGCCACTTACACGCAAATCAAGCCAAACCGACTGATTGAATTTCAGATGGACGATGGCCGCATCGTTGACCGCATGGTTCGCTTGGAGTTCATCGAAACTGGCACCGGCGTCACTATTCGTCAGACTTTCGCCGCCGAGCCAGAGCAGCCGGAAGATCAGCAACGCTCAGAATGGCAGGCCGTACTTGACCGTTTCGCCCGACACGCCGAACGGCAATACGGCGCGTCGTAACAACCGCAGCCTAACAAGGCGCTGCACCCGACCGCCTGCAGCTCCGCTCGTTCCTCGCTCCGCTTCCGGCGGCGGGTGAGCTTGTCGTTAGGGCTGGTCGTAGTGCCCTCCAATGGCGAAAATATAAATGGATCTGTCATCGAACCGGTAGATAAGCCTGTCCTTCTGTGAGATGCGCCTTGACCACAAGCCTGATAGGTTATGTTTGAGCGGTTCAGGTTTACCGTTGCCAGTTGATGGGTCCTCAGAACGAAGCATTTCTTTCAACAGTTTGCAGAGCGCTTTGTGCAGCTTCTTGTCTTTCTCACGCATCTCTTCATATGCTTCCCAAGTGCCGCCCTCAAATACCAGTGATCTCATTCATCTGCTCATCATTAGGTGTGTACCCTTGGCCACGGCCGTGAGTATCGAGGGAGGCAGCAATCTGTTGCATCAGGTCTCTACTCTGGAGAACATGCAGGGTTTCTTGCTCTCTTTCCCAGTCCTCAGCACTCATAATCACGAAGGCTTCTCCAGCACGACGCGTCACTTTAAGTGGTTCGTGCCTGTTAATAACTTGCTCTACAAGGCTTTTCAGGTTATCTCTGAATTTGTTCACACTGATTATGTCCATAAAACCACCGTTATGTACGGAAACTCCGTACGAATATATCGGAGAAGCCCTAACAAATCAATCAAGTTCATTCCGGGCCTGGCAGGCCTCCATCGGACGCGCTTAAGCGCGTCGCTTATTTTGGCGTTGGGCGACAAGAACTGGGGCATTGATTAGGTTCACGCAAATGATATGATAATGTCATACTTTTGCTTTGTTAGGAGCGCCAGCCATGAGCATGCACCGGAAGACCATAACGCTGACGGAACAGCAAGACGACTGGGTGAAAGGCCAGATTGAGAGCGGTCACTTTGGAAATGATAGCGAGTATATCCGCGATCTCATCCGGAGAGACCAGCAGGCCAAGGAACGTCTTACCACGTTGAGGCAGGCCCTCGCTGAGGGTGAGTCAAGTGGGAAACCTAAACCGCTCGACATATCGGCCATCAGAGCGGCTGGCCGTAAGCGAATGAAGGCGTCGAATTAGTGCTTAGGCTAACCGTCACGCCGAGGGCGGAATCTGACCTCACCGGAATCTGGATATATACCTGCGAAGAATGGGGGGTTGATCAGGCGGATAGTTACCTGGATCAGCTTGCGGCAGGAATGAATCAGCTGATTAATCATCCATCACTCGGCGCTAACTACGCCCATGTTATTCCCGGATATCGCAGATTGCAGGTAGAGCATCACGCCGTTTTCTATCGAGTGCTAGAGCCGGAGGTGCTTTTTGTTCGTGTTCTGCACGAGGACCTGGATGCACCGCAAAGGCTTCTGGATTAGCGGCGGGTATATTTCGGCGCAGCGCATGTTTTCCATGTAGGTTCCGTGCTGTTGTCGCCCAATAAATAGCTGCACTCGGAAAGGAACTCTGATTATGAGCAATCTGATTGCCGCCTGTGTTGGCTCGCCACTTATAAAAGCTGGCACTGCTCATGCCGTGCTCACGACAGAGTTCAGGCACCGGCACGCCGCTCTCGGCTTGCGTCAAGATCGCCATGATCTGGCTATCGGAAAAACGTGATGTCTTCATGCAGGGGCGAAGCATCGGGGCTGGAGCTATCAACTCAGCCCTTAACAAAGCCAGACACGGCGACGTTAGCTGTGATTTCTTCACCTGAAAAGTGATACTATAGTGTCACTATTAGTCTGATTCAGGGTGAACCCGATGAAAGTTGAGCTTGTTACGAACCTCAAACGCCAAGCCACAAAGATTCTGGCTGATCTGCACTTGTCTAAAGAACCGATACTGATCACGGAGCATGGTCAGCCATCGGCCTACCTTATTGATGTGCAGGATTACGAGTTTATGCAGCGCCGACTTGAGCTGCTTGAGGGGCTCTCTCGGGGAGAGCGTGCTGTACTTGAGGGAAGAACGTACAGTCAAGGTGAGGCTAGGGAGAAAATGAGTAAATGGCTGAAGTAATCTGGACAGAGCCCGCCCTACAAGCACTGGATGCCACCGCTGAGTACATTGCTCTGGATAATCCTGCAGCCGCAAGCAGCCTGGTGCAAGAGGTTTTCAATAAGACTGAGCGTTTGGAAGATTTTCCCCAATCCGGACGAATTCCCCCAGAGCTTCCAAATTCGGTATACAGGGAGATAGTGGCGCCACCGTGTCGTATTTTTTATCGAGGGGATCAGAAGCGGGTTTTCATCCTCTATGTCATGCGAGAGGAGCGGCAGCTTCGTGCGTACATGCTTGAAAACAGCTAACCAGGCACGTCACTCGGATACCTTTGTCTTAGCTCTCGCCATGTTGCTCACTGCCAATCCACTCAGGGCTGTCGGTGCGTGTCTCCTGTTCGCTCCATGGCTGGTGCTGGCCTATTACACTGATCCCACCGATCTCGATTCAACGGCGAACAACTTTTCTGCCGTGTTTTGGCTCCACCCACGAACCCAAAGTTTAGCAATACACGTCCATTCGGAGCTTGCGTCGACATGGCGGCAGTGACGCCCTGGCCTATAGCCTTTTTGAGTGTTTCATATATTGGGATGTTGACGTTGCCCCAGCGGAGTGCCTGAATCCCAAGACCTTATGCACCGTTGGCGACGGCGGCATTAACCTGGGATTCATCGGCGCCCCGAACAATGTCTGATCAGTTGGTGAGCGTTTTCATCAGCTCATAGAGCGACGACTTTGCTTCGTAGCCTACGCCAGGAATATCCGGCAGCTCAACGTAACCATCGATTACGTCAATTCCATCCGCGAAACCGCCAAAAGGCTGGAACACATCCGGGTAACTCTCATTGCCGCCCAGGTGTAACCCCGCGGCGATATTCAGCGACATCTGGTGCCCACCGTGCGGCACTACCCTGCGCGATGACCAGCCCATGGATTCCATGACGTCCAGCGTGCGCAGATACTCCACCAGCCCATACGACAAGGCGCAATCGAATTGCAGCCAGTCCCTGTCCGGCCTCATTCCGCCATACCGCAACAGGTTACGTGCATCCTGGTGCGAGAACAGATTTTCGCCGGTCGCCATCGGGCGGTCGTAATGGGTTGCCAGCTCTGCCTGCAGCGCGTAGTCGAGCGGATCACCCGCCTCTTCGTACCAAAATAGCTTGTAGGGGCTCAGTGCCTCGGCATAGGCGATGGAGGTCTCAAGGTCGAAGCGTCCGTTGGCATCAACCGCCAGCCTGCTGCCCTCCCCGACCACATCAATCACGGCCTCTATCCTGGCAATATCCTCGTTCAGCGAGGCGCCACCGATTTTCATCTTTACCACGTTGTAGCCGCGATCCAGGTAGCCACGCACCTCATCCTGCAATTTCCCGTGATCCTTGCCGGGATAATAATAACCACCCGCTGCGTAGACCCAGACTTTCTCGTCATGCACACCCCCGCGGTACCGATCGGCCAGGAGTTTATACAGTGGCACCCCCGCGATCTTGGCAACCGCGTCCCAAACCGCCATGTCGATGGTGCCCACCGCGACGGAACGTTCGCCATGTCCGCCCGGCTTTTCATTGGTCATGAGCGCTTGCCAGATGGCGAATGGGTCGAGATTGTCGTTGGCTTCATCAACCAGGGTCGCAGGATCTGCCTCCAGCACACGGGCAATGAAGCGATCACGCATGAGCGCGCCCTGGCCGTAGCGGCCATTTGAATTAAACCCGTAGCCGATGACTGGCTTGCCGTCCCGAACCACATCCGTGACGACCGCTACCACGGAACAGGTCATCTTGGAGAAGTCGATATAGGCATTAGCCATTGGTGAGGCAATTGAGACCGTTTTTTCGCGAATATCCGTGATACGCATGGTGTCGCTCCTCAGTCCAGCGCGTCAGCAATTGACTTACCGCAGGCTGCCGTACCGGCAGTGCCACCCAGATCGCCGGTACGCAGGCCAGGTTCGGCCAGTACCCGCTCAATTGCACGGAGAATGCCAGCCGCCGCCTCAGGGTGCCCCAGATGATCAAGCATCATCGCGCCGGCCCAGATCTGCCCGACCGGATTGGCGATTCCTTGCCCGGCAATATCCGGGGCAGAACCGTGGACCGGCTCGAACAGTGACGGGAACTTGCGCTCCGGATTGATGTTCCCCGAGGGCGCAATGCCAATGGTGCCGGTACAGGCAGGGCCGAGGTCTGACAGAATGTCTCCGAACAGGTTCGAGGCAACCACCACGTTGAAGCGATCCGGGTGCAGGACAAATAACGCGGTGAGAATATCAATGTGGTATTTATCAACGGTGACCCCGGGATAGGCCTTGGCCATTTCGGCCACTCGCTCATCCCAATAGGGCATGGTGATGGAGATTCCGTTCGATTTGGTGGCCGAGGTCAAGCGCCCGCCGCGCCGTTCTGCAAGGTCGAACGCATAGCGCAGAATCCGATCAACGCCGGTACGGGTCATGACCGTTTCCTGCATCACGATTTCACGCTCGGTACCGGGAAACATTCTGCCGCCGATCGAGGAATACTCCCCTTCGGTATTCTCGCGCACGATCATCATATCGATGTCGCCCGGTTTGCGGCCTGTCAGAGGCGATGGCACGCCGGGCATCAGGCGTGCGGGACGCAGACTCACGTACTGGTCGAATTCACGCCGGAACTGGATCAGCGAACCCCATAGCGAAACATGGTCCGGCACGGTGTCGGGCCATCCGACCGCACCAAAAAAAATCGCATCATGCCCGGCAACCTGGTCCTTCCAGTCATCCGGAAGCATCTTGCCGTGGGCCTGGTAATATTCGCAGGACGAGAACTCGAAGTCGGTGAACGCGATATCAAAATTGTATTTCGAGGCGGCAGCTTCCAACACCCGCACACCTTCGGGCATAACTTCCTTGCCGATCCCGTCACCGGGAATCACCGCAATTTTCATCGTACTGGCTGACATGGTCGGCTCCTCAGTTGTTGCGGATCGCGGCAATCACCGCCTCGGTTACCTGCTCGGTGGTAGCGTTGCCACCCAGGTCAGGTGTATGCAGATCCGGATCAGACGTAACCATTTCAACCGCACTCATCATGCGCTTGGCAGCGGCAGTCTCACCGAGATGTTCGAGCATCATCGATGCACTCCAGAAGGTGCCCACCGGATTGGCGATGCCCTGCCCGGTAATGTCAAAAGCAGAACCGTGAATGGGTTCGAACATGGACGGCGTTGCGCCTTCAGGATTGAAGTTCGCGGTCGGTGCAATGCCAATGGAGCCCGCCAGGGCCGCCGCCAGGTCCGAGAGGATGTCCGCATGCAGGTTGGTGGCCACCACCGTATCAATGGACTGCGGCTTCATGGTCATCCGCACGGTCATGGCATCCACCAGCATCTTGTCCCATTTCACGTCTGGATAGTCGCCGGCGACTTCAGCGGCCACTTCATCCCAAAGCACCATGCCGTAGCGCTGCGCGTTGGATTTGGTGACCACCGTCAACAACTTGCGTGGCCGGGACCGGGCCAGATCGAAGGCATAGCGCATGATTCGCTCGACGCCGACTTTAGTGAATATCGACACCTCGGTAGCCGTCTCGTGGGATTGCCCACGATGGCTGCGTCCGCCCTGCCCGGCATATTCACCTTCGGAGTTCTCGCGCACAATCACCCAGTCCAGATCACCGGGGCCCACGCCTTCAAGCGGGCTCTTGATACCCGGCAGTATCCGCGTCGGCCGGACGTTGGCGTACTGGTCGAGCGGCTGACAGATTGCCAGCCTCAGCCCCCATAATGTCAGGTGGTCGGGCACGTCCGGCGCGCCCACGGCGCCGAACAGAATGGCATCGAAGGCCCGCAGTTGGTCGGGACCGTCTGCTGGCATAAATGTGCCTTCGCGCTTGTAGCGATCGCTACCCCAGTCGAAGTCCGTCACCTTAAGCTTGAAGCCGCCATCGCTTTCGGCCAGCGCGGTAAGTGCACGCAGGCCGGCGTCAATCACTTCAATGCCGATGCCATCCCCGGGGATGGCCGCAATTTTATAGGTTTTGATCGTCATTCTCCTCAGAAAAACAGTCCCATTGGCATCCGTAACAGCAACACGTCAGCCATCAGCCACCAGAAGCCGGCCACCACCACAACGGCGGTGATCGCGCGTATTAACCAGGTCTTTGCCGGACAGGTCTCGTGTTCGGCGAGCACCATCATCGAACCGAACGCCGCCAGCCCAGCGACAAAAAATCCAAGTACCGGAATGAGAAATACCCACAAACCGAACACGATGCTGAGCAGTATCCGGCGCATGGTCGACGCTGCGGGATCGCCCCGCTCCGATACTCCACCCTTTCGCCGGAGCGCAAAAATGACCAGACCGATGGAAAACACCACCAGCAAAACCGAGATGGTGGCGGGAAATACCGCGCCCATCTGTGACATGGCGTCGGTGTCCAGGTAAGCCGTGATACCGATTGCCGCAAACACCACGGCAAGCAGAATCGCGCCCGTATCGAGAGTCCTGCCACTTTCACCATTGACGCTATCGGGTTTGGCCGTATCCGGGGTATCCGACATCGGAGGGATATCCGCCGGGTGAGCTTCGGCAGCCATCGCTCGCTCGGTCAGGGGTGTTATGGGGCGTTTGCGGGTGCGCCATTCAGCAAAGAACGGATAGCCCAGCGTCAGCAGCGCGGCCAGAATGATGCCGATACTGATTGGCCGACCGAAGAACATGCCGCTGATATTATGAGTGGCGTTGCCGATCAGGTAAGTCTGGACAAAGCCCTGTTCAGCGATCTGCCCCAGCACCAGCCCCAAAACGATCGGCGACGGGGCGAACCCGTAACGGTTGAGCACCCAGGCCACCACCCCAAGACCAAACATCATCTGGGTATCGTTGATGTTGGAATGAATGGCGAAAGAGCCCACCACCGTCATGAAAGCAACGGTCGGCACCAGCAGTGATTTCGGAAAGGAAACCACTGATTTGTAGGCATACCGCCCAATCAGCAATCCCGCGGGTAACATCAGCACTGTGGCGATTAACAGCCCGAAGATGAACGTATAAACGATCTGGGACTGACTATTGAACAGCGTCGGCCCGATTTTGATGCCCTGGACCAGCAGTGCACCCAGGATAATGGCATCCGGTGGTGTGCCGGGAATGCCCAATACCAGCGTCGGAATAAAGCCGCCCCCGACGGTGGCATTGTTCGCCGCCTCGGTGGCAATCACGCCATCCGGCTCACCCTTGCCGAAATTTGCGCTGTACTTCGATGAACGCCGCGCCTCGGTGTACGACACCAGCCCGGCAATGGACCCCCCGGCGCCCGGGAGAATGCCAATGACTGTGCCGATGACTGACGATCGGATTACGTTGAATTTCGATCGCCAGGCAATCCCCATCGCCTCACGCAACCGGATGCCGTCTTTCTCGATGTCAGTGTTGACTTTCAGGTGCGCGGCGCGAGTTGCAACCAGGTCGAGGATAACCGGCACGCAGTAGAGCCCAATCAGCGCCGAGGTAATATCGATCCCGCCCAGCAGCGCCGGGCTGTCCAGGGTGTAGCGCACATCGCCACCGACAACGGCAACGCCTACCATCGACAGCAGCAGCCCGAGACAGGCCCCGACGAGCCCCTTGAGCGTATTGCCAACAGAGAGTGCGGAAATCAGTGTGAGCCCGAAAACAGCCAACCAGAAATACTCCGGCGGGCCGAAAACCAGCGCAACCTTTGCCAGCGGTGGCGCAAGCAGCAGGAGCGCGATCGCGCCAACCATGCCACCGAAGACCGAGGCCAGGTTCGCCAGTGTTATTGCCAGCCCTCCATCACCCCTGCGGGCCATCGGATAGCCGTCGAAGGTCGTCGCGATAGCCGAGGGCGTTCCTGGCGTATTGACGAGAATTGCTGCGAAGGCCCCGCCGTAGATTGCCCCGGTATAGATCGCGCCAAGTGCGATCAGCCCGGAGGCGGGCTCCATGGAAAACGTGAAAGGAACCAGCACGGCTACCGCCATCGTGGCCGAAAGCCCCGGTAGCGCCCCAATGACTGTGCCCAGAACCACACCTATCAGTGCAAGCATGAGGTTAAACGGCGTCAGTGCATCGAGTAAGTAGCCGAGCAGTTCCATGCTACTGCTCCTTAGTTGCCAATCCCGAGCGCGGCAGCGCTCTTGGCGTATTCTGCCTTCATCTTTTTCATGAAGGCCGGCATCTGGCCATAGCCAATGTCGGTCAGCACAAAACCACCGTCTTCCATTTTCTTGATGAAGTCAGGATCGTGATTGATCTCGGTCACGATATCCGAAATACGCTGGCGCATTTCCTCGGAGGTGGAATCCGGCACGGCAACCCCCCGATAAGCCCCTCCCACAATGTCGAGCCCCAGCTCCTTGAACGTCGGAACGTCCGGGAAGGCGGGCAAGCGCTTTTCCGACGCAACCGCCAGCATGCGCAGCGCGTCACCCTGGTTAGTGCCCGAGGTGGCATAGTTAAAGCCGGCCGTCGTCTGGCTGCCCAATACGGCAGTGATCGAAGGTCCGGTACCGGAGAATGGGATGTAAGTCGTCTTCACCCCCGCAAGGTCATCAAACTGCAACTGCCCCAGATTGTTCGCCGACTTCGCACCGGATCCCGCAAAGGTGACAAGCCCCGGGTTCTCTTTGGCGTAGTCGATCAGTTCCTGGAGGGTCTTGTACTCGCTGTCCTGGGTGACGAAGATCGCGTTCGGGGTGTAGTGGAAGTAGTTTACAGGCGTCAACTCATCGGTCTTATAGCCGACTGAGCCTTCCATGGGTTGCAGCACCGTGTGGGGCAGATTGATGCCCATAATGGTATAGCCATCACCCGGGATTGAGTTCAACTGCGACCAGGCCTGCGCGCCACCCGCGCCGGACTGATACTGGATGATTACATCCTGCCCGGTGTGTTCCTTCCACTCCGCCTGCTGGAATCGTGCGGAGATATCCGACTCGCCCCCAGCGTTGAACGGAATAATATAGGTCATGGCTTTGGTCGGAAAATCGGATTGTGCCAATGCGGGTATGGCCGCCATCAGCGTGAGACCTGCAGCTATTAGAGTTCTTTTGATAGACATCTGTTCCTCCCAGATTTTATTGTGCCCGCCATGGGTTATCCCACTGGGGCCTATATGAAGAGAGGTGATTGACAATCTGCCAGTGCAGGCTGCCCGAAGATTCACGAGTGCCCCAATCCCTCTGCCCCGCTGATCGCACCGCCTTTGGCACGGTACGCCAGTACCGCGGGTCAAAATCCCGTGGCAATCACTACCGTAATTCATTTCTTTTATGATTGGTATTTCACAAATAACAATACATTATTGAATTTTTGGAATAAATCAAAAGGGAGGTGCCAGTGAGCAGCGTCAGTGATATGCAGTTCTTCGCCTGTGTTGCACGCCGCCGGAATCTATCCGAGGCGGCACTGGAGTTGGGAATCACGGCCTCCGCCGTCAGCCGACGGCTCGCCCGCATCGAAAACCGTCTCGGGGTGCGCCTGCTGAACCGTACAACGCGGCGATTGAGCCTCACCAGCGATGGCGAATCCTATCTGTTGGCGTCAAACGACATCATTGGCCGAATCAACGAAGCAGAACAGTCGATATCGCGAGCGCGCGCCGCGCCACAGGGACTGTTACGGGTGAATGCTACCTTCCAGTTTGGCCGCGAATATATTGCTCCGGCCATATCTCGTTTTGCTCGCACGAATCCGGAAGTTAAGGTACAACTGGAGTTATCGGATGCGCCAGCGAACATGGTCGAGGAGGGCTACGACCTGAACATACGCTTTGGGATGCCATTGTCTTCCGGCTTGATTGTGGCACGGCTCCTGCCCAATCGACGCGTACTGGTCGCAGCACCCTCCTATTTGCGAAAGCACGGTACGCCGACGCGGCTTGAGGACCTGACCCAACACCAATGCATCATCCTGCGCCAGGAACGCGAGGCCTATGACATCTGGCGCTTCGATGACGGTGAGCACGTCCGTGCTACCGGCCATCTGTCCACGAATGACGGGGAAATCGCCGTGGGTTGGGTACTGGAAGGCCATGGCATTATGCTGCGTTCCGAGTGGGATATCGCGCGCCATGTGCGTACGGGACGATTGCAGGTGGTATTGCCCGAAAAGACTCATGAGGCGGGCATCTATGCGGTCTATCCAGAGCGGCTGAACCTGTCCGCCAAGGTGCGCCTGTTCATCGACCTTTTGCGCGAAACGCTCCGGCCTAAAGCGGATGAGCTGTCCTTGAGGAACGTTAAATAACTGGGTTGAAAATCGCCGATTGTTATAAGTGACAGGCTTGGTTGTTCTCTGATACCTCACCTGCGAGAGGTTGCATGGACAAAAAAAAGCATAACAAACGATTCTCGTTCGTTCTGGACTTACCCCGTTGCAGTAGACACTCCTAGCCTATGATTTGCGTAAGGTGGTTAGTCTTCAAAATCCGAGTGGCCTAAATCAGATACTTTTTGAGGATTTCGCCGCTCTTTCTGAGCATAGGCTCTGGTTGGATATTCAGATTATCAATTGGGTTCGGGAGCTAACTGACAGCGATCTGAACCTCAGATTCAACTATCACAACACCAAGGGGGTTCCTTCGAGTAAACGGTTTTCGAGCCTGGTTCTTCACTTCTTCAATCACCAAACTCACCACCGGGGGCAGGTCTCTGCTTTGCTTTCTCAGGCCGGTGAAGATATTGGTGTTACTGACCTCTTGGCTCTGATTCCGGAAGCACCTCATGTATAACCAGTCGCTGTTGCCGGACAGTTTTTCCGCCGCTTCGCGGCTCCAAAACTGCCGCAAAGCTTTGCGTTATGGCAGTGGTTGCCGGATTGTAAGCCACTGGGTACTATCCGTTTTGGAAAAAACCATGGAAAGGAGAAAGTACAATGGACTGTCCTACGATTTCGGGTTTGAAACTGGACTCTGAAGATCAGGAAGCACTGGAGGCAATAAGGAAGGCTCAGCGCAATGGAAACATGCTTGAGATTCTTTTACCCGCTGGTGTTTTAACAACGATATTTCTTGGCAATAACTCTGCGCAAGTGACTTTCAATGTTCATTCCACCGACTGGGTTTTGTTTGCTCAGTCAATGAGCAAGATTCAGCCTATCGTAAGAAAAACCATATCCAAAATCGCCCAAATGCAAAGACTCAGAGCAGGGTTGTCATACGAGCAACGCCAGTTCTGGGAAGCCGTGGATAATGGTTGCGGGGGCTATTAATATGAAAATTAACTTCAAGTTCGCATTCCCTTTACTACTCGCCGCCACTTCTGCTCTTGCTGGCAGCAATGACGAATCTAGTGCACATCGGTACATCTCTGAGAGAATTGCACAATATGGAGAAGCAGTAGAGCGGTGTGAAAAGGTAGCGGCTAGCCGTCCCTTACCCGATGAGTCAGTGATCAAACATTTGCGTGGCTATAGTATCGAGAATGTTAGAATTTTTCTCATCACACGTAGCTCGCTTGTCGCGGAAGTTTGCGAAAAGCCAGAGTTGACTGAACTGGCTTACGCAATTGGTGTTTTGGAGGGTGCTGGTATTTCTGGGACACCAAAAGAGATTGTACAGAATATAAAATTGCTGGTTTTTGGCGAATCAACTTGGGGGTTGAAAAAGAAATATCTCGAGCTTCCAATGAGTGTCCAAAATATTTTGGAGCAAACGGATTATTTTGATGAGCCGTTCAATGATATTGCTATTCTGAACGCTATCGAAAATGCCAAAAAGCCATAACAAGACGCTGTTGCCGGACAATTTTCCGCCGCTTCGCGGCTCCAAAACTGCCGCAAAGCTTTGCGTTAAACAGCACAAAAGAGACCCAGGCTGCTGGAGTCATTCTGATTCCAGCAGCCTGGGATGGCCTTGCGGCCAGACATCAAACGTTAGCTCTGTGGTTTGATCAGGAACTTCTCTCCGGTAGCCTGTTTGCCGTAAACCGCGATCGCATCCAGTTGTAAAGCACCAGCCAGGGATACCTCGTGAGTGTAGTGGCTGGCGAACGTGGTTTTGATCTCGGCGGCTATGCGTTTGCGCATGGCGATGGTGGTTTCCTTGCTCAGTTTTCCTAATGCATTAAACAATAAGAAGCCGTTCACACCCCAGGCAAAACCAAAGCTGCGGTTTAGCGTGATGGGGCCGCGATCAAGCCCGCCATAAATATAAACCTGTTTATAGATGTCAGATCCATACACGCTGTATTCAGTGATGTTGCGAGCGACGGCGGCTTCCATGCAGGCGAGAATGTCACTAGCCAATTTACCGCCCCCAATAGGGTCGAACGCGATGGTCGCGCCGGTTTCGATCAGTGCTTGGGTCAGGTCTGCCATAAAGCTGTCGCTACTGGAGTTAACCACGTATTTGGCACCCAATTCGCGCAGCAATGTTTCCTGTTCTGGCTTGCGGACGATATTGACCAGGTCGATGCCGTCGGCGATGCAGATGCGGTTGAGCATTTGTCCGAGGTTAGAGGCGGCGGCAGCGTGAACGATAGCCTTGTGACCTTCAGCGCGCATGGTTTCAACCATGGTTAATGCCGTCAGCGGGTTAACAAAGCTTGAAGCGCCTTCGGCTGCAGTCGTACCCGGCTCTAGTTCCAGACAGCTTTGCACCTTGGCACAGAGATATTGGCGGTAGCTACCGCCGCCAATTACCGCAACGGTTTTGCCCATCAAGCTTTGCGCAGCGGCTGATGAGCCCGCAGCTACAACTGTACCGGCCCCTTCGTTGCCTACGGGTATAGGCTTGCCAACCCGCTTTTTAACGGCACCCATGAACTTGGCCGGGACATCGGCACTGATGACCGGGCGATCGGCGCTACCGGATTGGCTGGCAGTCGTCATATCGGCCGCGCTGAACATCACTCCCAGATCAGACGGGTTAATAGGGGCGGCTTCGATGCGGATGACCACTTCGTTTTCGCCGGGCTGGGGGATCTCGATCTCGCGCAGGGCAAGTTCCAGTTTGTTGTCTTCGCTAATGGTGGAAATAAGTTCGATGTTGGTGTCCGACATTTTTTTCTCCTGAAAAAAGTTAGGTCGTCTGTCACTTCGCTGAACTGTTTGATCGTAGCGGAGAACTGAGGTCAGATTAGCATTTCACCAAGCATTTATGTTCATCTGACCCCAATGACACCGACAATGAGCTGATGGGTATGAAAAATCATTTTGAATTGTTAGCTGCTTACAATCAGTGGATGAACTCCAAGATCTATGAGGTAGCAGGTCAACTCCCTGAAACAGAATTGGCGAAAGACCGCAGTGCCTTTTTTGGGTCGATTCTGGGCACACTTAATCACATCCTCGTTGGTGACACCATCTGGCTGAAACGGTTTGCCACCCACCCATCCTGCGAGGGTTCACTGCAGGAGGTTGCCAAGCTTCCAAATCCGACAAACCTAAGCCAGATAGTGTTTGACGATATTAGTAGCTTATCTGAACATCGGGCTTGGCTTGACCAGCAAATTATCAGCTGGATAGCCGAGCTAACCGAAGGTGATCTGGATTTCGTTCTCAGCTACCACAACACCAAAGGGGTTCCGGCCAACAAGCGGTATTCGAGTCTGGTTCTTCATTTCTTTAACCATCAGACTCACCATCGGGGGCAAGTGTCTGCTTTATTATCACAGGCGGGTGCGGACGTTGGGGGTACTGACCTATTGGCTCTGATCCCGGAGGAAACTCATGTATAACCAGCCATTCATGTTCGCTCTGCACTTCTCCCACTTCAATCGCTACGCACCGATAATTCCATTTTAATATGAAACAGAAATCGCAATCTCAACCAAATATTGCTCCTGAGGACCCTGTCGTTTTGTTCGATGGGGTGTGTCGATTATGCTCCGCGTGGGCGCGCTTCCTCATTAGGTTCGATAGAAAACGCCGATTTAAATTAGCGACCGTTCAATCACTTGAGGGCCAGGCAATTCTTCAGTCCCACGGCTTCCCAACGGACTACTACGAAACCATGCTGCTTGCTGAGGGGCCGGATATTTATACCAAATCTGCTGCATTTTTCAGGGTAATGCGTGAACTGCCATGGCCGTGGCCATTGGCCTGTATTGGTTGGGTTGTGCCATCCGTCATTCGAGACTGGCTATACGACCGTATAGCATTAAACCGGTACAAGTTGTTCGGTCGCTATGATGCTTGTGTCATTCCCAACAAAGATCATGATTCAAGGTTCCTGGGTGAATAGTCCACTTTTTAGCTACGCCGTATGCCGGGGTACCCTTGCTTTTATTTGGTTCTATCAAGGCTTGATTCCGAAATTGCTTTACCCTCATGAAGATGAGTTGGCAATGAGCATGGCGGCCGGGTTTTCACGTTCTGATGCGGTTCAGTTGGCCACTATTGCTGGCGTGTTAGAGATTGCCATGGCAGTTGTTACCTTGATATTTTGGCGGCAACGTTGGCCGATGCTGCTTACATTAGCCGCAATGATAGGTTTGCTGGCATTCGTAATTCTGGTGCAGCCCATGCTGCTGGTTGCCGCGTTCAACCCTGTAACAACTAATGTTGCTGTCGCCGCGCTTTCAATCACCAGTTTACATCTTCTGCGGGTGATAGGGAGTGATAGAGAGTGATAAAGAGTCATAGCTAACGAGACGCTGTATGTTTCAGGCTGCAGCTGATGTTGGCTTTAGATGCCTGGGATAGGGCTAATTTCCAAGATAAGGAACACCCGTGAAAAAGTTGATTCTGGCCTTCGTTTTATTCAGTGGTTCATGTTTTGCCCATGAACCCGAGAAAGCTCCGGAACTTTGGTCCTGGTTTAAAGATCTCGACAAGTCTGCTGCAGCTTGTGAGATTCAGAGCTCATTTGCGCTCCAGAAAATTGGCATTGAGAACCAGGTCGAGAACGAATACGGGATCTACGGAACCTACAAAGGCAACCGGGTGGTCGTAAAATGCCTGGCTATGGAAAAAGGCAAAAGCAAAGTCTGGGTGGCTGTGGCTGGCAACGATAGAGATGCCGTTGAGCTGGTTCGAAACATGATCGTAAAAGAGATCATTTAGTGGATTGCACAATCAACGTCAGCGCAGATTTTACCGGGATAAGAGTAATCTCAATGCACATTATAAAAGGATGATAGGTATGATTTTCTTTGATGCTGCCCGTTGGCGGGGCGCTACCATTGTGGTGGCATTGTGCGGGTCGTTGGCCAGTTGCGCGGCTCTTTCGCCTGCGCCGAATTTGACCTCCGATGAAAAGAAAGCCCTCAGTACCAGCCTGAACGAGAAATACCAGGCGTATCAGGATTGCATGGCCAGTGAATCCGATCGCTTCAGCCATATCACATCCGCATCACCTTCAGACATTGCCAAGGGCGCCCAAGCCGGCTGTGAAGCTGCTTTCAAGAGTTATCAGAAGGCCGTGACCAAACAGTTTACGGCCTTTGTATCAAGTGCCGGTCAAGCTGAAGCCCAAAGCCGGGCTGACCAGCATGCCAGTGATGCAAAAGATCACATCTGGGGTCATGTTATCCAACGGGTTCTGATCCAAAGACAATAAACCAGAGGTTAGGGGGATACGCGGCGCTCACACGTTGAGTTCGATTCAACCGGGAAAAATATTATGACCTCCTCACTTCCTCGGCTCTACTCTTTTCGTCGCTGTCCCTATGCCATGCGTGCCCGGCTCGGTCTCTTGTTTGCCGGGTTGCAGGTGGAGCTGCGGGAGATCGTCCTGAAGAACAAGCCGGCTGAAATGCTGGCGATTAGCCCGAAAGGCACCGTGCCTGTTTTACAGTGTTTTGAGGGTGCTGTGATTGAGGAGAGCCGGGACATAATGGTGTGGGCGCTTGAGCAGCAGGATCCGCAAGGGTTGTTGGATGCACAGGTTTTGCACCAGGCCAACGCTCTGATCGAGCAAAACGACAACGAGTTCAAGTATTGGCTGGATCGCTATAAATACGCCGACCGTCATCTCGAAATGTCCCAGAAAGAGTATCGGCAACGGGGCGAAGCCTTTTTACAGGTTTTAGAGGCGTTGCTGTCTAAAAACCCTTTCCTGCTGGGGACTAACGTGACCATCGCAGATATTGGCATCGTGCCGTTTGTTCGCCAATTCGCCTATGTTGATCGCGATGTTTTTGACAGCCTACCCCACCCCAACCTGCAGCTTTGGCTACAACACTGGCTGGAGCACCCATTCTTTCTGCAAACCATGACCAGGTTTCAGCCATGGCAAGAGGGAGATGACGTGGTGGTTTTTCCTAGGCAGCGTCTGACGTGCGGCCGGTAGAAATCTGATTGCGCCCCTGAACTTTGGCCTGATATAGCTCTTCGTCGGCCTTGGAAATAGCGTGTTCCAGGGTGACATGTTGAGCGTGCCGGCTGGCGACACCCACACTGATGGTGCATCGAATCATTCTGCCGTGATCGTTGACCACCAGTTGCTCGATATTGTGGCGAAAACGCTCAGCCACGGTGCGGGCTTCGGCCTCGTCCGTTTCCGGCAACAAAAGCGTGAATTCTTCACCACCCCAGCGGGCCAGAAGGTCGCCTTTGCGCCGGGAGTTATCGAGCTCGTCGGCAATTTTTTTCAATATCCTGTCGCCGGCCGCATGGCCATATTGGTCATTGATGCTCTTGAAATGGTCAATATCGATCATAGCCACGCACACATTGCCGCCCTTGCGCGTGGACAGGCTCCACAGTGATTCGGCGACAGGCAGAAAACCACGCCGGTTGTTGAGGCCGGTCAGCAGATCGATCTGGGCCGTTCGCTCGGCTGTCACTCGGGCCACTTTGTTTTTACGGGTCAGATCGGCCAACGCCAACATCAACAGAATGGCGTCCACTACCATGCCGATGTCGAGGGCATGGTAGCCAAGCCGGGAATAACGAATCACGCCGTCTACCGTCAAGGCCGTAACAGAGGCGCCAATAGCGGAGGCCAGTGTGCCCAACATGAAATAGCGTGTGGATTGGTTACCTGCCATCCAGCTCGACACGCCCATGTAGAGCATCAGCACCGTGAACACAGGCACAACCAGGAACGCCAGTTGTAGCGCCATACCCTGTTTGTCCAAGGCGAAAAACACACCAAAGAGCGCGAAATAGGCCACACCGATGGCCTGGATGGTTTTATGAAGCCTTGGTCGGTAGCGTCGGGTTTTCAGAAAACTCGTCGCAAAAGCCAGGCCAGAGCTGACGAAACACAGCATGAACAGCGGTGGCGCCCACTGTTGCCAGCCCACGGAATCGGGCCACAGCAGGGCCATGCCGATACCGTTGTAAGACGCCGTCACAACCACGAACGTGCCCGTGTAGAGCGAGTAGAACAGATACCGCCACTTCCGAAGGCCGGCGAACAGCATCAGGTTGTAGGCAGACAGCGCAAACATAACGCCGTACACGAAGCTGAAGAAGATCGCCTCTGCCTGCTCTCGGCTATGGTTTTCGGTAATGCTGGAAAAGTAGAGTGGCACCACCATTGGATCTGCCGTCTCAACGCGCAGTAATAGACGTGCCTTGCCAGGCGGAAGCAGAAAATCGGCGCTGGGTAGGCGTTTGGCAATGGAACGATGCCCCAGCGCGATACGATCACCGCCAACAAAATGCTGTGGCTGTTGGCCTTCGGTTATGAGAAAGAAGTCGACCCTTTCCAGCCAACCTGTTCCGACGGACACGCGCCGCAAAATGGGGTCGGCGGTTGGATTGGACACGTTCGCCACCAGCCATATCGCACCGGAATTGATGCCATTGGCTAACACGCTGGTCTCCGGGCGCGCCAGGACAGCCGGATTAGCACTGATCAGAGACTGAACGTCGTCAACGGAGAGCGTTTCTCCTTGTTCAACGAGGTAGGCCACCCGATCGGTCATTGCGCGCTGGTAGTCGGCGCGAGCGTCAATCAGGGGCCATGCGCCGTAGTCGTGCGCTGGTTCCGCCTGCGCGCCTGTTGTCAGGTTCAGAATGGCCAGAAGGAAAAAGAGGAACCAATGCCGTTGCACTTGATTATATTTCCGTGAATATTTTTGCATTGGTTATAGGTAAACCTGCGAAACTTACCGAAGGCCTCCAGCTTTTACTCGATTGATCATCCGATACGCGCAGTTTATCAGGCTATTGTCTGATTTTACGCGAACAAAATGAACCTGCGAATAACCCTGCCGTAGTTCTTGAGCACCCAATCTATATTGCCTAGAATGGCGCTCTTTCTATTTAATGCAGGTCATTACCATGAACGATACGAAATCGCTGCCAATGTTACCGGATCGACTTTCAAGAAACCCCCATAGTGCGCATCACGTAGCAGAAGTCTTCGATCACGATATTGGTATTCGGCTTAATGGTAAAGAACGAACCAATGTCGAGGAATATTGCATCAGTGAAGGTTGGATAAAAATCGCCTCGCCCAGAGCGCTGGATCGTCGCGGGCAGCCGATTCTGATGACACTGAAAGGAAAGGTTGAAGCCTACTACGATTAAGTAACGAGGTTAGCGACCGACGATCGATCTGATGGATGGGCGGGGGTTTTTCCGGCCCCCTGTTAGAACCAGACCAAGACACGATGGTCGTCGTTAATTCGCAGTCCTTTGGAGAAGGTTCAACCCCTCCTTTGCGCACGCTTCATCCAGGTGCCCCCCTGGTGCGCCGCCAACGCCAATACCACCAACACGGACATCATCTATAACAATCGGCAACCCGCCTCCAAGAATCACGAGTCTTTCATCCATATCTCGCAACCCTTCAAGAAAGGGCTTCTCACCGATCATGCTTGCCAGTTTTCCGCTGGGCTCTCCCACGCTTGCAGATGTAAATGCTTTTCCAAAGCTGCTTTTAATCGTATGCGGGCCCGCCATAGGATGACGCGATTGAGAGAGCAGAACACCACTTCGGTCTACAATTGCGACCGAAACGTTAAAGCCATCATCTGAGCATTTTTTTAACGCAGCATTGACGGCTTTCTGAGCCAGTTCCAAAGGCAGATAACTCTGCTTGGGTAGCGTTTCGGCGTGTAAGCTATTGATAGATAGCAAGATCAGTGCTGCAACAGCAATATTTTTGAACATAACCAGACCCCCGCAATAACCATGGGACAATAAACACAAGCTAGGCTTTTGTTCACAATCAATCAACTGTTTTGCGCTTTGCTCTGGTCTACCGTGCAACCTAAGGCCAGCTGCCACAGGTGATTCCGGTGAGCGTAATATAGCTGCGATCATTTCCTTTCCAGAACTTACACCTGCAAAAATGCTTGCCGGGTTGGGGGGTAAGCTCTGTTGCCATCGGCTTTGCCTTTAAGAGTATCTTTGAGAATTTTTTGGCGGGCATCGAAATCCCCTTCCCTTACAGAACGCTTACGTTTAAGGATTGAACTCAGGGTAGTGAGCCACATTCGATGATTTCTACTGAATCAGGTAGTCCAGTGCGTTGTTGATCGGGCATAACGTCGGTGTAGAAACGATCAACGTACCTGAACGACGCTACTTTGCAGTATGAGTTCGGAGTCCACTTGCTGTGATCAGCCACCAACAGGCGGGCCCGGGTATTGGTGATTATCGCCCGGCTCACTTCGGCCTCGCGAATGTCATAGTCCATCAGGCCGATCTTGTGGTCCATTCTGCCGGTACTGATGATGCCGAAATCGGTAGTGAAGGAACTGAAGAAACTGGTTACTTCCGGCCCCACCACGTCGTGGTGATTGTGCCGATATTGTCCGCCAGAAACGATCACTTCAATGCCGGAATTTCCCGAAAGCGCTGAGGTCACGCTAAAGTTGTTGGTCAAAACCCGCAGCGATTTGTGATGGGCCAGCGCTTGCGCAACCAGCTCAACGGTACTGCCTACCCCGAGGCTTACGGTGACCCCTTCGGGAATATCAGCAGCGATGCACATGGCCATTCGCTTTTTGGTTAGCAGATGGCGTACCTGACGGTCTTTCATGGACGCTGTAGTAGCGCTAACAGGCAAGCTGACGCCGCCGTAACGACGGCGCAATAATCCCAGCTCGCACATTTTGTTGATGTCACGACGAATGGTTTGCGTGGTGACGCCAAAGCGCTGAGCTATGTTTTCAACTTCGACATGCTCCTGCTCATGCACCCATTCCAGGATGCTACGCTGCCGTTCTTTGGCGTTCATCAGACTCAATGCTCAATCGGTTAAAACCCTTGTTGATGTCGGGCGAGACGCGTGATGGGCTATTTCAGCCCGGGTTCTGCACGCTGCCGCAGCCAGGCCTCCGCCATTTCAGCAAAGCCCAAGCCCGAGCGCTGGCTGACAATCGCCGCCGGCCGGTGGGTCATGATGGGCAGGTGCTTGCGAATGTTAGCCACACCCACACTCATTGGAAAGCTGCGAAACATGCTCTCATCATTGGGTGCATCGCCAATAAAGATGGCGCGCTGCTGCAACGCCTGGGTCTCCAGGCCCAGTAATTCACGCCCCACCCGCAAAGACATAGTGGATTTGTCGAAATCCCCCAGCCAGATGTTGATGTGAATCGAACTCTGCCGAACGTTAAAGCCTTGGGCAAGTAACGCGTCGTGAATGGCTGCAACTTGCTCGGGGGTCAGCGACTGCTGCTGGTTGTAGTCCACCGCCACATCCACATAGCGGAAGGGTTGGTCGGTGGCGAGCTTGGGTTCAAAATCCAGCTTCAGCGCTGCAACAGCCTCCAATATGGTTTGCTGGTCACGGCGGTGTTTCAATTCGTCGTCCCAGTAGCGCCAGCTTACGGTCTGTGGCTCTGTGCGCTCTGCATAGAATGCGCCCCCTTCCCCGATAACGGCTCGCACCGGCCAGGTGCGTATGATCTGGTCGCACCAGCCGGCGCAGCCTCCGGTCACCGGAATCACGCTGATGCCGGCTTCCGCCAGGCGACAAAGCGCCAGGTATGTCTCTGGTAGCAGCCGGCCGTCGGTCGTCAGCGTATCGTCCACATCGGTGAACAGAATGTCTGCGTTACCAAACTCAATGTTGTCTTTCATGTTATCGGCGCTCCAGTTCACATCGGGCAGCGGACTGTTCAAGACTAAATCACCTTTTTGCGCAGAACGCTGGTCAGCGCCTCGCCCAGAATAACCAGAACAACGATGGCGAGCAGGATGGTAGCAACAGTCTGCCAGGCGAACAGGTCGATAGAGCCCTGCAGTAGCACCCCGATGCCCCCGGCGCCCACCAGACCCAGCACGGTAGATTCACGGATATTGATGTCCCAGCGCAGAATAATGATGGCAAAAAATGCCGGCATTACCTGAGGCACAATGGCGTACAGCACCACCTTGAATTTGCTGGCGCCGGTCGCTTCCATAGCCTCGACCGGGCGGCGATCGATTTCCTCAATGGCCTCGCCCATCAGCTTGCCGATGAACCCGACGGAGCGGAACATAACCGCCAAGATACCAGCCAGCACACCAGGGCCAAATATAGCCACGAAGAGCAGTGCCCAGATGATGGTGTTCACTGAACGGCTCGAGACCAGAATGAACCGGCCAATCCACAGGGTGACCTTGTTCGGCGTTGTGTTCTGCGCCGCGATGTAAGACACCGGCAAGGCGATGAAGATCGTCAACATGGTGGACAGCGTGGCGATATGGACAGTCTCCAGCATGGCGGAGAATATCGCATTCCACTGACCGAACTCCGGCGGCCACATGCGTGCGCCCAGGCTTTGAATCTGATTGGGTGCATCCCACACCCAGGGCCAGAAGATGTCGATGTCGCGCACCGCCCATACTACAGCCATGAGCGTGATCAGATAGACCGCATAGCGCGTCAGCTGTTCTTTGCGGTCATAGCGTGACCAGGCTCGATCGGCCAATTTTGCAGCGTGATCTACCATACTTTTTTCCTCACCCATCCGCTCAAGCCTTCACTGACCAGAATGATCGCGATAATCATCAGCAAAATGGCAAAGGCGAAATCGTAATCGTAGCGTCCGAATGCGTTCATGAGCGTGCCACCAATGCCACCGGCACCCACAATCCCCACAACCGCGGAAGCGCGAAGGTTGCTGTCGAGTTGGTACATAGACAGCCCTATTTGACGCGGCATGATCTGCGGGAATACCCCATAAACCAGTATTTTCATGTAGCCGGCGCCTACCGAACGCATGGCTTCCACCTGACCCCAATCGATTTCCTCGATTTCTTCAGCCAACAACTTGGCGACAAATCCGATGGAGTAGAGAGTCAGGGTGAGAATCCCCGCCATTGGACCAAACCCGACCGCAGCAACAAACAGAATGGCCACGATCACCGGGTGGAAACTGCGGGATACGATAATCAAGGTGCGGCCCAGCAGATAAACGGGCAGCGGCGCCACGTTCCGGGCAGCCATCACCGCGATGGGCACCGAGAGAAGAACACCCAGCAAGGTCGCCAAAAAAGCGATCTGGAAGCTTTCCTTGAACCCTGTCCAAAGCAAGCCCGCACGTTCAAAGCTTGGCGGGAAAGCACCCCCGAAAATTTTGCCTGCCCGGGGCAAGCCCTCGGAAATACGCTGCCAATCGAAAGGCAGTGTGGAGAATGCCCAGTACAGATAAACCAGGGTGATTGCGACCAGCCCATAACGAACCCAGGGATTTGCTATGAATGGAGGCTTTTTCCAGATCCTGCCCGGCCGTGCACCGTTTGCAGTTCGGTCGGATGTCATGCCGTAGCCTCCGGAGCCGGGGATGCCTGTTGCTCTGGATCACCGCCATCTTCTTCCGGTGATTCGATACCACCGTAAATGGCATCCAGTGCATCCTGATTGAAATCCTTGGGCTCACCGTCGAAAATCATCTGCCCATGGCGCATGCCGACAATGCGATCGGTATACATCCGCGCCTGTGTAACGTTATGAATGTTGATCAATACCGGCAGCGACATTTCACTCGCAAGGCTTTGGAGCAGGCCCATGATCTGCTGCGAGGTTTTTGGGTCCAACGACGCCGTTGGCTCATCCGCCAGCAAGATCTGAGGCTCTTGCATCAATGCACGCACCACCGCAACACGCTGGCGCTCGCCACCCGACAACTGATCTGCCCGTTTATCGGCGTAATGCGCGATACCCACACGCTCCATAAGGCTGAAAGCGCGGTCGATATCGGATTGGGGGAAGCGGCGCGTCAAGGCCTGGAAAAATGACACATAACCCAGACGTCCGGAAAGTACGTTCTCCATAACCGTCAAACGATCGATCAGGTTGAAGCCCTGAAAAACCATGCCGATGCGCCGGCGGGAATGGCGTAATTCGCTTCCGCGAAGATTGACCAACTCATGGCCGTTCAGCTTGATCGAACCGGAGGTCGGCTCGACCAACCGGTTTATGCAGCGCAGCAACGTGCTTTTGCCTGCACCGGAAGCGCCGACGATGGAAACAACGCTGCTGCCCTCGACCTTCAGATTAAGGCCTTTGAGCACAGGGTCGTTTTGCCCATACCGCTTTACGAGGTTGGTAATCTCTAACATGTGGTTCACTCCGGACAGAGCCCCTGACGGTTAGTCAGAGGCTCTTATGCTGCTTACTTAAGATTATCGGGGGTGTACTGGACGCCATTGGAGGCTTGAATGGTGCGAATAACCTTCCAGTTGTCTTTGTAATTGATGGGAACAAAAGTCTCGACGCCTTCGAACTCGTCACCCAGCTCGGTGCCTGCGAACTTGAAGGTGTAAAAAGCCTCGCGGATTTTCTCAACCAGATCAGGATCCAGGTTGTGTGCGTAGTTGTAAGACGTTGTCGGGAAACGGTCTGATTCCCAAATCAGACGCACGTCGTCTGTGTCGTACAACCCACGGGCGGCCATACGCTCTACCACTTCGGAGGCTACGGGGGCGGCGTCGTAATCTTTTGCGACCACGCCAAGCATGGACTGGTCGTGGCTACCCGAAAAGGAAATTTCATAGTCTTCGCCCGGTACGATGCCCATTTCCGGGAACAACGCCCTCGGTGCCTGGTTACCCGAGTTGGACGTGGGCGAAGTGTGCGCGACCCGCTTGCCTTTCAGGTCTTTGATTTCGCGAATATCGGAATCTTTATGCGTAAAAACCTGCAGCGTATAACCAAACTGACCCGAATCTGAACCCATCAATGCAAAGGGAACCGCGCCGGCAAGGTTAACCGCGAAAGGCGTTGGGCCAGTGGAGAAGCCGGCGATATGCAGGCGGCCACTGCGCATGGCCTCTACCTGGGCAGCGTTGGATTGCACGGCGAAGAAGCGCACGTCCCGGCCGGTGACTTCAGACAGGTGATCAATGAACGGCTGCCAGATATCGGAGTAGATGGCGGGGTCTTCAACCGGCGTGTACGCAAAAATTAACGTGTCGGGATTGCTCCACTGTGATTTGTCAGTGGGCAAATCAGCAACCATATCGCCGTTTTCGTCGCAATACAGAGCGTCAAGCGCGCCGCGTTCACAATCAGCCAGGGCCTGGCCACTGAAACCTGACATTAAAACCGAAGCCGCCAGGGCAGCAGACGGCAATACACCGGGAAGCATTTTTTTATAGAAATTCATTGTTATTCTCCGTCGGGAGCGGTTCATGCATGAGGACCTCATGCGGTGTATTGAACATCTGGAGAGGGTTCCGCTCCATGGTTTGCTATTGCGAGATGTTCAATTGAACATTAATAGTAGCAATAATGTGTCATCAGGCAACACCCGGGATGCCTGATGACACATTAGCGGAGAATTTTATCGGGTGCTTGTTGAGCCTGTCTCAACCGAATCCGCCAGCATCTCAGCGGTAATCGCCGACAGGGTCCAGCCCAGATGACCATGGCCCGTGTTGTAGAACACGGTAGGAAGACTGCCCGGCCCTACTCGCGGCATCATGTTGGGCAGCATGGGGCGCAACCCCGCCCAAGGCACAACGCGCCGGGTACAGACGCCCGGGAAGCATTGCTCTACCCAACGGGTAAGCGGGCGAATCCTGTCATCCCGGATATTGCGGTTGTACCCGTTGAATTCCGCTGTACCCGCCACCCGGAATCGGGTGTCACCCAGCCGGCTGGTCACCAGCTTGGTGGCATCGTCCAGCAGGCTGACGGTTGGCGCTGCTTTTTGAGAGGCTTCGTCGTCCAGCTCAACGGTAATGGAATAGCCTTTCACCGGATAGATGTTGACCCGGTCTCCCAGCTTCGCGGCCAGCGCGCGGCTGCCAACGCCGGCGCAAATCACCACGCCATCGAAGGTGTCGCGGGTTTGCTGCCCGTCGTCAAATGAGGTTACCCACGCATTGGACTGATCCGCGCTCAATTCAGTTACCGTGTGTCCGTAGCACGTCTTTACACCAAGGCGCACAATTGCCTCTGCCAGACTGTTGGTGAACTTGTGGATATCACCGGTTGAATCGCTCTCGGTAAAAAAACCACCGTAGTAGGTGCCGGCCAAGGTGGGTTCGATCGCACGCATTTCCTCGGGAGTAACAGCCCGGCGTTCCAGACCTCCGGCGGACAGCAGCCTCGAGACGTTCGCAGCGTGATCGAAACCGGCTTTGTCGCGATAGATATGCAAAATGCCCTGCTTCTTGAGGTCGAAATCAATACCTTCTTCCTGCGCCCATTCGAACAGGTAATCGCGGGCAGCAATCGCCAGGCGAGCGGTTTCGGTGGTGTTTTTTTCGTACTGGGGCATTGCCGCACAAAACTCGGCGAACCAGCTCAGCTTGTGCCAGGAGGGCTTGGGGTTGACCAGTAAGGGGGCATCACTGTGGAACATCCACTTGATGCCTTTGGCTATGGTCTGCCAGTTGTTCCAGACTTCGGCATTGGAGGCCGAGAGTTGGCCACCGTTGGCGAAGGAGGTCTCCATCGCCGCGTAGCGGTGCTTCTCGTAAACGGTCACATCCATGCCACGCTTGGCCAGGGTGTATGCGGTTGTGATACCGGTAATGCCGCCGCCAATAACTGCAATTCGCTTCATAGCCATCTCCAGAGAGCGTCCAGGGTTTCCTCTCTACGCGCAGTGGTAGAAAGCACCCCTTCCGTCACGGTACCTGAGAGATTCACGCGCCGTTTTAATAAAACCGGCCGCTTGCTCCTTCGGTGTGCCGACTAACGCAGTCGCCGACAGCTCTTCGGAAAGTCTTCATGTTAGCGGTCCGTTTGCCTGAGAGTTTCCGGGGCAGTTGCTCCTTCGGCGCCGATCACACTGATGTGCAATGCAGTCTCTCCCGCTAACACGTCGGATTTGCAATTCATCCTATCCTGCTTCGCAACATAGCAAATAATTCAGCTTTACAACATCTCCGCTATTATTCGGCTTTGTTCTGGTTCATTCCAGATATCGCAACAACGACGCCTTCGTCTGCTGCCAGCTTGCCTTGGCAAATAGCCGGATAGATTTCTGCCAGCCCGCTCAGGCCTTCCACCGTTCTGATTTTTAACCAGTTGCGGCTCCAGGCGGCCGATGCGTGCATAAAGCGTTCGCTCCGCTCAGAGAAACCCTGCGGGCCCCAGTCTTTCATGCGTTTTTGTATGTACGAAGGCACAAAGAAAAACTCGCTTTTAGTCTCATCCAGCCCCGCATCCCCCTGGCTCTCGGCCCAATGGGTCAGGCCGACTCTGATACTGTAATTCAGGTTCTCTCCCAGCCGTTGGGCCAGCCGCTTAAGCAGCGCGCTGTTGCCCGACATATCGACGATAACGGTCGGCAGGCTTGTATTGATTTGATCGAGCTCGTCATAGGTCATCGCCTGCTCGTATACCTCCAGTTGCTTCACCAGGGGAAGGTTGTGTGACGAGGTGAGCGCAACAGCGGGTGGTGCGTCCGGATCGTTTGCCAGTGCATAGGCCAGGCCGATGCTTGTTTTGCTGGAGGCGCTGAGAATGATGATTTGCTGGGCCTGGTGCCACTGTTTATCTTTGAGAGCGTCCCATAAACAGAACGATGTGATATGGAGCGGCCATAAAAGCATGCGTTCCGCTTCGGCCCTTTTGTCAGCCCTTTGGTCGGCCCCTACTCCCTGTGGGATTCGGGTGTAGCTGTTATAAGCCGGTGGCAATTCTGCTCGATGTGCGCTGCCTTCCATCAGTTGATGTTCAGTAATGCGTGTTGGCTGCATAACAACGTGCGTTGCGGGCGGGAAGTAACCAAATAGCCTCTCGCCTGCGGTTATCTGATCACAGCGGGAGTCGATAACGTTTGCAAAGCCCCAAACCGGGATGACGCCCCAGCCAGCACTGTCCTCACCCACAGGCGGGTAAAACTGCCAGTAACCCAGCATGTCACCGGCCGCCGCGTAGGTAATGTTGTTGGCAGTGAAAGAGAAACTGTCTACGGCAA
>NZ_DRGY01000036.1 GCF_011049865.1 Marinobacter antarcticus
AGCCGCGCCTATCATCGCCAGATTCAGCAGCACAGGCGTAAACGCAGGTACCGCAAAGCGGTCGTAGCTGTTCAGAATACCGCCGGCGAATGCCGTCAGGGAAATCATCAGTAAATAAGGGAAGGTAATGCGCAGCATGTCGCTGGTCAGCGCAAACTTGACGTCATTATCCAGAAACCCGGGAGCGAAAACGGCCGTCAGGAGCGGCGCACCAATCATTGCCACCAGGGTAATACCCAATAAAACGAGACCAAGAGAGCCGGCCACCGCGTCTACCAAGCGCTTTACATCGGAGACAGTGTGTTTCTCCCGGTAGGATGAGAGCACCGGCACAAAGGCCTGAGAGAATGCACCCTCGGCAAAAAGCCGGCGCAAAAAATTGGGGATTTTGAAAGCGACAAAAAACGCATCCGCGCCTGCGCCGGCGCCAAAATAGCGCGCAATCACCATATCCCGCACCAGGCCCAGCACACGGGAAAACATCGTCATCATGCCTACCAGGCCGGAAGACCGGAGCAAGCCCGGCGCCCTGGAAGGCGGCTTTTTTTCCGGTTGTTCTTCCGGCAAGGGTTTTGGTTGCGATGACATCTGGGCTTCTTATCCGGGTTGCACACACGTTCGGCCGGGTATTTCGGGAATTACCTGCTTCCCCCGCTGTACCCGTATCCGGCAAGCCGCGAGCATACCACAGGCCTTTTGTGCCGAGTGAGCTTGTCGGGTTTGGTATTGACATTGACGGGTTTGAGCGGCATAGTTCCGCGTCATTTATTTCGACGCGCTGTTTATGGGCGCGCCCGCGATTTCAGGGGGTTTCTGGGCACCATTTTGCTCAGAGTTTCCCGTACAAATCATTCAGTAACGAATTTTCAGATCTTTCAGGAGTTTTACGGTGGCAAATACCCCGCAAGCCAAAAAGCGCGCACGTCAGAACGAGAAAAACCGCAAGCACAACACAAGCCTGCGTTCCATGACTCGCACGTATATGAAAAGAGTTCAGGCCAAGATTGAATCCGGCAACTATGAAGAAGCTCAGGCCGCTTTTCAGGCAGCCCAGCCGATTATGGACAGCATGGTCAATAAAGGCATTTTCTCGAAGAACAAGGTGGCTCGTCAGAAGAGCCGCATGAGCACCAAGATCAAAGCGCTCAAAAGCGCCTGATAACGCGTTCGCGCTGCCTAAAGGCTCTTGTTGCAATTAGAAAATGCTGCGATTAAAAAAACCGGCTCGCAAGCCGGTTTTTTTCAGATAATCACCATGTTATCCCGGTGAATCATCTCTTCCTCAGACATGTAACCCAGAATATCCGTGATGCTGCCGCTTGAGCGACCGGCTATTGCCCCGGCATCGCCTGAGCTGTAGTTCACCAACCCGCGCGCCACCTCAGCACCTTCCTGATCAACACAAGACACCATCTCGCCACGCCGGAATTGCCCTGCAACACTTTTAACACCGACTGGAAGAAGGCTACGACCACCCTGTCGAAGCACCTTCACCGCGCCGTCGTCGAGCGTCAGCTTGCCGCGGGTTTGCAGATGACTGGCCAACCACTGCTTTCGCGCCGCAATGCGACCCTGTTCAGGAAGTAGCAGAGTGCCAATAACATCACCCTCGCGCAGTTTGGTAAGAACACCCTCAATACGCCCGCCCACAATAACCGTAAACGCCCCGGACCGTGCCGCCAGACGCGCAGCACGAAGCTTTGTTTGCATACCACCACGGCCGAGCAGACCGGCGCTGGTGCCGGCCATGGCATCCAATTCACGATCACCGGCGAACCGCTCTGTCACCAGATTGGCATCCGCGTGCTTGCGCGGGTCTTTATCAAACAAACCAAGCTGGTCGGTCAGAATAATCAAACCATCGGCTTCCACTACGTTGGCAACCAGCGCCCCCAGTGTGTCGTTATCACCAAACCGGATTTCATCGGTAACCACTGTGTCGTTTTCGTTGACGATGGGCACAACACCAAAATTCAGCAGGGCCTTGAGCGTGCTGCGCACGTTCAGATACCGCTTGCGATCAGAAAGGTCATCGTGAGTCAGCAGAATCTGGGCGGTGTGAATGCCGTGGCGTTTGAACTCAGCCTCCCAGGTTTGCACCAGGCCCATCTGGCCCACAGCGGCCGCTGCCTGCAGTTCGTGCAATTGCTCCGGGCGTTTTTTCCAGCCCAGGCGACTCATGCCTTCCGCCACCGAGCCGGAAGAAACCACAACCAACTCAACGCCCTGCTCGACCAGCGCCGCCATCTGATCCACCCAGAGACCAAGAGTCGGCACATCCAGACCTCGACCATCATTGGTCAGAAGAGCACTTCCGATTTTCACCACCAGGCGGCGTGCCTGATGCAACTGGGCGCGTTGAGTCATGGTAGAAGCGGCAACCTATTCCGGCGCATAAACCACTTCAACGTCGTAATCGTCATCATCATCATCGAAGCCATCAGAGCCACCTTCATTTTCTTCACGGGCCGCACGGCGAGCCTGCTTTTCTTCTTCGATCCCCACTCGAGCCTCTTCGTCCATCTGCCGACGCCTTATGGCCTCCTGCTCAGCGATCTCGGGGTTCTCAGCCTCCTCTACGGCACGCTCTTCAATCCAGCGCATAACCGCTTGAGTCAACGGTTTCGTACCTTCACCGCTCAACGCTGAAATACTGAACACTGGCCCCTGCCAGCCAAGCTCATCAACGATGGCCTGGCAATGGGCCTCGCGTTCTTCTTCGGGCACCATATCGACTTTATTGAGCACCAACCAGCGCTCACGATTGGCCAGAGTTCCACTGAATTTTTCCAGCTCATGGGCAATCGTTTTTACAGCATGGACCGGCGATGAGCCGTCATAGGGCGCCACATCCACAAGGTGCAACAACAAACGGGTGCGCACCAGGTGTTTCAGAAAACGAATCCCCAACCCAGCGCCTTCTGCCGCACCTTCAATCAGGCCCGGAATGTCCGCAATAACGAAGCTTTGATGCATCTGCACGCTCACCACACCGAGGTTTGGCACAAGCGTTGTAAACGGATAGTCAGCAACCTTGGGCGTGGCGGCAGACACAGAGCGTATGAAGGTGGATTTACCCGCATTGGGCATCCCCAGAAGGCCAACATCTGCAAGAACCTTAAGCTCCAGGCGCAGGTTACGAAGCTCACCCTCAGAGCCTTTGGACGTCTGACGGGGCGCACGGTTTACCGACGATTTGAACCGGGTATTACCAAGGCCATGAAACCCGCCCTGAGCCACCTTCAGGCGCTGGCCAATACGGGTCAGGTCGCCGAGCACCTCATGGGTATCCACATCCACCACCGTCGTGCCAACCGGCACTGGCAACACCAGATCCTCGCCTTTGGTGCCAGTGCAATTCCGCCCGGAACCCTGCTCGCCACCTGGCGCCTTGTGCTTTCGTTGAAACTGGTAATCAATCAGCGTATTCAGGCCATCGTCTGCTTCAAGATACACGGAGCCGCCATCGCCACCATCGCCACCATCGGGACCGCCCCTGGGAACGTACTTTTCACGCCGGAAACTCAGGCAACCGTGCCCGCCCTTACCGGCTTCAACGATGATTGTGGCTTCGTCTACGAATTTCATGAATCAACCCTTTGCGCATGGCGCATAAACGAAAAAGCCCCGCAGCCTCAAGGAAGCTTTGCGGGGCTCCGGGTGTCTCTGAACCCTCTGTGTACTAGCAGGATATCAGGGCTACCCAAGGTTCGACAGAACCGGATTGCCGCTGCTTAGGCAGCAGCTGGAACGATACTGACGAACTTGCGGTTTAGCGGACCTTTTACTTCGAACTTGACCTGGCCGCCTGCCTTCGCAAACAACGTGTGGTCCTTGCCCAGACCAACATTGGTGCCTGGGTGAAAACGTGTGCCACGCTGACGAACAATGATGCTGCCTGCGGGGACGGTTTCGCCACCATAGCGCTTCACACCAAGTCGTTTCGACTCGGAATCGCGACCGTTACGGGTACTACCTGCTGCTTTCTTGTGAGCCATGAGAGCCTCCTGTTAAGGGGTTTTCGGGGTTTTTCGAGACTAACCCTGGATACCCGTAATCTTGACTTCAGTAAACCACTGACGGTGGCCCTGACGCTTCATTGAGTGCTTGCGACGACGGAACTTGATGATCTGGATCTTGTCGTGACGGCCGTGGCTAACCACTTCCGCAGTCACTTTGGCACCCTCAACAACCGGCGCACCAACGCTGAACTTGTCGCCATCTGCGATCATAAGAACGCGGTCAAACTCGATGTTGCCACCGGTTTCCACTTCCAGCTTTTCCAGCTTCAGCGTTTCGCCTTCTTTCACACGGTGCTGTTTACCACCGCTAACAATAACTGCGTACATTAACATTCTCCGCGATTGACCCATCCCTGCTCTTATCCACCTGGTTCTAAGGGAGGCGCTCTGGCGACCCTATAGCAGGGAGCGCAGGTTGGGATGAGTTGGGCGCGTGATTGTACGAAAAGGCGCCTCGCAATACAAGTCAAGTTGACACTAACTGCGGCAATACCTAGCATTGCCGCAATCTGCCTGTATTATCAGCACTCTATATAACCAAGACACCAGCAAGGGATTCACAAGCCGCATGACAGCCCAGCGCATTTACGACACCGTGGCAAACGACTTCAGCCGCGTTAATGACCTGATCATCCAGCGACTGTCCTCCGATGTTCCTCTGGTAGAGAAAATAGCCCAGTACATCATCGAAAGCGGCGGTAAGCGCTTGAGACCCTTGTTGGTTTTGCTTTCCAGCCGGGCAGCGGGCTACACCAAAAACGAGCATCTGAAGCTGGCAGCGGTGATTGAATTTCTGCATACCGCCACGCTTCTTCATGACGACGTGGTTGATACGTCCGACTTGCGACGGGGCCGAAGCACGGCGAATGCAAAGTGGGGCAACGCACCCAGTGTGCTGGTAGGTGATTTCCTTTATGCCCGTGCATTCGAGATGATGGTGGAGCTGCGAAGTCTTCCTATTATGGACGTTTTATCCCACGCCACGGCCGTGATTGCCCAGGGCGAGGTTATGCAATTGATGAACGTTAAGAACCCGGACATTACCGAAGATCAGTACATGACCGTCATCCACAATAAAACCGCGAAGCTTTTCGAAGCCGCCGCTCATTCTGGTGCCCTCCTCGCCAATGCAGACGATGCCCAGGAGCAGGCGTTAAAAAACTACGGCAAACATCTGGGACTGGCCTTCCAACTGGTGGACGATGTTCTGGATTATCGGGGTGACGCAGAAGCCATGGGCAAAAACGTGGGCGACGACCTGGCGGAGGGCAAAGCCACTTTGCCTCTCATCCATGCCATGGCCCACAGCAGCGAAGAAGATTGCCTGCTCATCCGACACGCCATCCGCAAAGGCGGGCTGGACGATTTGCCACACATTCTCAGGCTTGTCGAAACCACTGGCGCCCTGGAATACACCATGAAGCGGGCCAGGGAAGAGGCCGCTGAAGCGCTGGGCAACCTGAAAGCTCTTCCTGCCTCACCCCATAAAGAAGCCCTGGAACTGCTGACTGAAGTTGCCGTAGCACGAGTCAGCTAAGACCTTCCCGACCGAGGGGTTGATTCAAAGACTCGGTGAAATAACGGCGACCCTGCTACCCTCACAAACAAGCAATTCTGGCCAACAACCTCAGATAATTCGAGCATGCACACAGCGATCACGATAGACGCCCTGAAAGTACTCGACGCGATTGTTCGCAAAGGCAGCTTTGCCGGTGCTGCCGGCGAACTCTTTCGAGTGCCGTCGGCCATCAGCTACACCGTGCAGAAACTCGAGGAAGATCTGAACGTAACCCTGTTCGACAGAAGCGGACATAGGGCGGTTTTGACGCCCGCTGGCCGGTATCTGCTCGAGGAAGGTCGAACCCTGCTCAAGGCCGCCGACAACCTCGCCCACTCAACCCGGCAAGTTGCCCAGGGTTGGGAAACGAGGCTGCGCATCGGATTCAATTCGTTGCTACCTGCAGAGTGCCTGTTTCCGGCGATCAAGGATTTCTGCGCCCTGGGCATTCCGGTAGACGTTCAGATTACCGAAGAAGTGTTTGCCGGCGCTTGGGATGCACTGCAAAGCCGCAGGGTGGACCTAATTGTGGGCGCCGACGATATCAGCAAACCCGCCGGAGACTTCACCAGCCACATCCTCGGCAAAATGGACTTTGTTTTCGCCGTCTCGCCCGACCACTCGTTGGCGAATGCAGACGAGCCACTCAGCGAAGACGACATTTGCCGCTTTCCAGCAGCGGTTGCTGCCGATACCTCCCGATCTTTGCCCGTCGGCCACGCCGGCATTTTTCGCAGACAACGCACGCTCACCGGCGCCAACATAGAACACAAGATCGCCTTGCAAAAAGCCGGTCTTGGCGTGGGCTGGTTGCCACGCTGCCGCGTAAAGGAACTCCTTCTTAGCGGCCAGCTCATCGAAAAACAGGTTTGCGAGCCCAGGGCGCCCATCACGCTTCAGGCCGCACGGCACGCAGACGATAAGGGCAAGGCCTTGACGTGGTTCTGGCACAGGCTGACCAACGATTCCGCCGTTACAGACTGGCTGGAGACGGAACGCCCGGGAACAGGCTGAAATTGCAACGAATATTGATAAAAACCGGAGTCAATTGATGCGGCAGCTATCCGAACTGGACGCTTCCTTTTTGTACCTGGAGTCTGCGAGCGCACCGATGCACATCGGCAGCATCTACCTGTTCGACGCCAGCGAGCGGGAAACGCCCCTGGCCTTTAATACCTTTGTTGCTTATCTGCGCAGCCGCCTTCACGTCGTGCCCGTTTTTCGCCAGCGCTTGAAAGAAATTCCGCTGCGCTTGGGTCGGCCATACTGGATTGATGATCCCGACTTCAGTATTGAACGGCATCTTGCCTGTGTGAGCCTCGGCGCAAACAGCCGGGAAGACAGCCTGATGGCACTTGCCTCGAGAATTCTTGAAGAGCCTCTGAAACGGGATCGCCCGCTTTGGCACATAACCTTTGTGGATGGTTTTCAACTGGGCGAGGAAGCCGGTAAAAAAGAAGGTTTCGCGCTCATCGTTAAACGGCACCACGCCGCCATTGATGCCTTCAGCGGTGAGGACATCATGGGCAAGCTTCTGGAGTACACGCCGACACCGCAACCCATTAAAGCACCCATACCGTGGCAACCGCGACCTGAGCCCTCAGAAGAGCGGGTACTGATCCAGGCCGGCGCCAATATCCTGCGCACCCCCTGGCGATTTGTGTCTCTGGCCGCCGGCGCAGCAAAGACGACGGTTCGGGGCCTGCTCCAAAAGCAGTTGCGGAAACTGCCGCTGCCAACCCCTCCTTTTTGTGCACCTCACAGCCCTTTCAACCGTCAGATCACCGCGAATCGCCAGATCGTATCGGCCAAAATTGAGTTATCCCGCCTCAAGTCGATCAAAGCGACGCTCGGAGATGTCACGCTCAATGACGTGGTATTGGGGCTTTGCGCAGAAACGCTGCGGCGATACCTTGAAGAGCAGGGGGCAGATACGGGCCAGTCGCTGATTGCCATGACGCCCATATCAGTGCGCTCAAGCACGCTGCGCAGAACCACTGGCAACCAGATCTCGAGCATGCTGCTGGATCTCGCCACCCGCGAGTCTGATCCGGCCAGGCGCATTCGCAAAATTCACTGGAACGCGGTGGCGTCAGAGCCATACCGGGATGCGATTGCGGCCGACAGGCTCACGGAGCTTTTGCCCTCCAGCATGCTGGCGTTATCTGCCCGGCTGTATACTGAGCTGCAAATTGCCCAGCGTTACCGGCCGGTATTCAATCTGCCGATTACCAACGTGCCCGGCCCCCAAGTGCCCCTGTACTTGCAGGGCGCGAAATTGGCACAGCAGTATAATTCTGCACCACTGTTCGACAGCATGGGGCTGGTTATTGTGGCTGTAAGCTACCAGGGCAGCCTCACTCTCAACTTTACTCTCTGCCCCGATGTTGTGGCCGAGGGCGGTTCATTGCGAAACCACGCTTGTGACAGCCTCGTCGCCATTGAGGAAGCCGTCAATGACCTGGACCCGGACGAGATGCACCTTCCGCTCACCAAAACCCGGAACCAGACACTGGCAAACGATTCAATGAACCTGCTGACGAATGCACTGGAAAGCGCACTTAAGAAGCTGATGAGCCGCTTCAGGCAATAATTTCAGGCACCGGCTGGAATGACTTAACGGACACTTGCTGACACCTAAATCGCGGCTGGCTTTCATTTTAACTCAGGTACAATTTGGACAACGGCTTGGGCAAAGATTGGATAGCGACCACATAATTCTCAAAAAAATTGATTTTGCACAGATTTGTATTACTTTTAAGTTACCACGCACTGTCGCGCAGCGCCCGGACTGCAATTATGAAGCAAGGGCACAGGAGTTGTTCATGAACACCCAAGTCAGATCAGGAGAAGAGGGGCACACTCCTTTTCGTAGCGGGCGCTTTTTCTGTGTCGGAAGCACATGGTATTTCACCACTCGAGAAGGCTTTGACAGCGGCCCCTTCGCTACCAAGGCACGGGCCGAAACCGGGCTGAATCGCTTCTTGCACATTGTCAGACTGCTTCCTGCAGAACCGCAGATTCACTGACGGTTAATCGACCTACGACACGTTTTCCAAAACCCGACAAACCACGCTTAAGCGATGTATGGCATCAGCCAGACATCAATGGCGAGCAGGCACAGCAGCGTCATGCCACCGGCAACAACGTCATCGACCATAATCCCCAATCCACCGGGCAACCGCTCATCCAGCCAGTTAATGGGCCAGGGTTTGAGAACATCGAAAAATCTGAAAATCATAAACGCCAGCAATACACCGTAAATTTGATCGGGAAAGAGCCCAAGGGCAATCCACATCCCGACAAACTCATCCCACACTATCCCGCCATGGTCGTGCACCTTCAAGTCATCCGCTGTTTTTCCGCACAGCCAGATACCCACCACGAAGGCCAGCACGACAACAAGCCAGTAAGCGACCGGTGGTAGCCAAGAGAACCCGTACCACAGAGGGATAGCGGCCAGGCTGCCCCAGGTTCCCGGCGCACGAGGCGCCGCGCCACTGCCAAAACCAAACGCTAACAGGTGCACCGGGTTTTTCAAAAATCCCGGCGGCAGAATGGCCTGCGCCACGTCTGGCTCTGGCCACTGATCATCCTGGCTCATGATTTTCTCCTGAAATGGTCAAAACCCCCAGCGTTGGATCCTGACATTTCAGATTCCGACACTTCGGAATTCAACACTACAGCAGCGCCATCCAGGCGCAACCCCCGCGCCGGCTCAACCACCCCGATAACGGTGAGTTGTTGCTTTAGTGATACGGTTGCTTCCGCCCATTTCGCCTCGGAAATGGTCGCACAAAGTTCGTAGTCGTCCCCCGAGTTGAGCGCGTAATCCCGGGCTTTGCGACCTTTCAATCGAGTGAGCGCAGCCGACACGGGTACCCGAGTGCGTTCAACACTCGCCCCCACCGAGGACGCCTCAAGAATATGACCAAGATCTGCCAGCAAACCGTCAGACACATCAATAGCGGCTGTTGCGATATTTCTCAGTGCTGCGCCCAGGGTCAGCTTCGGCCGGGGATAATGATAACGCGAAAGCACAAACGCCTCATCCGCTGACGCGCTCTGCACGTCGAGATAATCCAGAGCAGCGCCGGCGTCACCCAGAGTGCCCGACACCACAATCAGATCGCCCGGGATGGCGCCGGAACGGCGGATGGCTTCCCCGTGGGGGACCAAACCGTGCACCTGCAAACTCAACGCCAGGGGGCCTCGGGTTGTATCACCACCGGCAAGCACCAGCCCGAACGATTCCGCAGCTTTTCCAAGCCCGGCAGAAAAATCCCGCAGCCAAGACTCATTCGCCTCGGGCAGGGTCAACGCGAGCGTGAAACATGCAGGGTCAGCGCCCATGGCGGCGAGATCGCTGGCGGCTGCCGCGAGCGCTCGCCAACCGAGATAGTCAGGACGATAGTGGAAGGGGAAGTGCACCCCTTCAACCAGCGTATCAATGGAAAAAACCAGATCGAAGCCGGCGGGAATTCGTTGGATGGCACAGTCGTCGCCCGGCCCCACAATCACAGAGGGGGAACCGTGCAAACGGGCTAGCGGCATAAAATACTGCCGAATCAGCTCAAATTCGCCCATCGATCAGCGCGAACGAGTCTCGGCGAGGCGCAAACGACGCCCCAATTTGTCCAGCACACTGTTAACGAACCTGTGGCCCTCGGTGCCGCCGAACTTCTTCGCAAGCTCAATGCCTTCGTTGATGACCACTTTGTAGGGCACATCCAGCCGGTGTCGCAACTCATAGGCACCCACCCGAACAATGGCCAGTTCTACCGGGTCTACCTCATTCAGCGGGCGATCAAGATAGGGTTCGATAAGTTTGTCCAGCTCCGCCTGCTCGCGATGGACACCTCGCAATACATCACGAAAGAACAGAATATCCACCTTGGTCATGTCGTTGTCGACCATGAATTCGGCTTCGATATCCGAAATCGGGCTCTTGGCGAAGTGGCGCTGATAAAGCGCCTGCATTGCCAGAACCCGGGCACGACGGCGATCGCCAGCTTTTGGCTGGCCAGATGGCACCGGGTGCGCAGTTGTATCTTCAGTGTCGCTCATTACTCACCCAGCTTGTTGAACAGGCTAACCATTTCCAGCGCCGTGATAGCCGCTTCAGCGCCTTTATTGCCAGCTTTGGCGCCGGAGCGCTCGATGGCCTGTTCGATAGAATCAACGGTCAGCACACCGAATGTCACTGGCACGTCTGTTTCCAGGCTCACGGCGCCAAGGCCGCTGGCAGCTTCACCTGCCACATACTCAAAGTGCGGCGTTCCGCCGCGAATAACAGCGCCCAGCGCAATAATCGCGTCATAACCACCGGTTTCCGCAACACGCTTCACAGCCAACGGCATTTCATAGGCGCCTGGAACACGCACAAGGGTGATGTCACTGTCAGCAATACCGTGGCGGCGCAGGGTATCAATTGCGCCGCTTACCAGGCTTTCCACCACAAAACCGTTAAAACGGCCAACCACCAGCGCATAGCGACCGCTGCACTGGGTAAAATCACCTTCAATTACTTTGATATCTGCCATCGGTGGCTCCTTCTCGGATTGCAGCCGCAATGCTGCAACCAGGTTGGTCAGTCTGGGGTATAGGGAATGAACTCAACCACTTCCAGATCAAATCCGGAAATTGCCGAGTATTTAACAGGCGGGCTCAGCAGGCGCATTTTGCTTACGCCGATATCCCGCAAAATCTGAGAGCCTGTGCCTACGGTGAAATACACACCGGAGCTGCCCTTGCCGGCGGGCCCCTGCCCCTGATCAAAAAACTCCTGGATGCGATCTTCCAGGTCGTAACTGTCTTCAACGCTATTGAGCAAAACCACGACGCCACTGCCTTCCGCTGCGACTTTGCCAAGCGCATGGTGCAACGGCCAACTGCGAGAATCCTTGCGACGGGCGCCCAACAGGTCCCGGAGGGTATCGGTAATATGAACCCGCACCAACACCGGCTCATCCGTGGAAATATCACCAAATATCATGGCCAGGTGCGTGGATCCCTGAATAACGTCTTTATAGGTGCGCAGCTTGAACACGCCGTATTCGGTATCAAGCTGATTCTCTTCTACGCATTCAACGGTGCGCTCGTGCAGAGTGCGATAATGAATCAGATCAGCAATGGTGCCGATTTTCAGACTGTGCTCCGCGGCAAAGCGTTCGAGATCTTCCCGACGCGCCATGGAACCGTCATCGTTCATGATTTCACAGATAACACCCGCGGCCTCGCAGCCGGCCAATGCGGCCAGATCACACGATGCCTCCGTGTGGCCTGCGCGGCTAAGCACTCCGCCTGGATCGGACATCAGAGGAAAGATATGCCCGGGCTGAACCAGATCCGTTGCCTTGGCGTTACGCGCCACAGCAGCCTGAACGGTACGGGCGCGATCCGCCGCTGAAATACCGGTTGTGACGCCCGTGGCCGCCTCAATAGAAAGCGTAAACTTGGTGCCAAAGCCGGACGCATTTTGCTGAACCATCAACGGCAGCTCAAGTTGCGAGCAACGATCACGGGTCATGGGCATGCAGATAAGGCCGCGACCAAAGCGCGCCATGAAGTTGATGTCGTCGGCAGAACAATGCTCCGCCGCCATCACCAGGTCACCTTCGTTTTCCCGGTCTTCATCATCCATCAGGATAACCATCTTGCCCTGGCGGATGTCCTCGATGATATCTTCAACGCTGTTCAGTGCCATACTGTTTTGCAACCTTTCAGTGCACCCGTCGCTGCCTGGAGCAGCAACGTTGGGACCCACTGTGAATTTAAACGTTTAGCGGCGAACCAGGATCAGACGCTGGTCTTCTCCTACCTGTCGCCGATCTTGTACGATCCATTCGATCTTATCGGCCATGGTCTCCAGCAGAAGATGCGCTGTCGGCCTGCCGGTACTGCCCAGGAACACCGGGGCCTGGTAGAGCCAAAGTTCGTCTACCAGCTTTTCGCTGATGAACGTTCCTGCCAGCGTGGGGCCGGCTTCCACCAGCAACTCGTTAATGCCCATTTCCCCAAGCGCATCCAGAAGTTCGAAGACGTCAATGCCGTTGTCCTTCCATGCGACGCCCTTAAGGCGAATTCCCAGTGCCGCAAGATCCTGCGCCGGCGCCGTCGCAAGCGTGGAAGACGCACAAAACACCTGCACTTTGCCGCCGCGCAATATGGTTGCGGAGGGAGGCGTTCTGGCGTCCCTGTCTGCGATCACGCGCAACGGCTGCCGGCTGGGTTCGGTGGCATCGCCTATATCCCCCAGCTCTTCACGGCGAACCGTTAATGAGGGGTCGTCTGCGAGCACGGTTCCCACGCCGGTAAGGATGGCATCACTGATGGCCCGAAGCTTCTGAACATCGCGGCGCGACTCATCACCGGTAATCCATTGGCTTTCGCCAGAGGCCATGGCGGTGCGGCCATCCAGGCTGGCAGCCATCTTGAGCCGAACCCAGGGGCGGCCGGTATTCATACGCTTCATGAACCCGGGGTTCAGGCGCGAAGCCTCTTCCGCCAAAAGCCCTACGTTGACACGAATACCGGCCTCACGGAGCATGTCCAGCCCCCTTCCTGAAACCGACGGGTTCGGGTCTTTAGTGGCGGCAAAAACCCGCGACACACCGGCTTCGATCAAGGCCCGCGCGCACGGCGGCGTGCGTCCAAAATGACTGCAAGGCTCAAGCGTGACATACGCGGTGGCACCACGAGCAGCCGGCCCTGCCTGGCTGAGCGCGCGGGTTTCCGCATGGGACTCGCCGGCCCGTTCATGCCAGCCTTCGCCCAGAATCTTGTCACCACGGGCTATCACGCAGCCAACCCGGGGGTTGGGATGAGTTGAATAGCGGCCCCGCCATGCAAGCTGCACGGCCCGGGCCATCATGGACCGTTCCCGGAGTTCGGTCATTTTTCTCCTTCAGGGGAGTGGTTATCCGCAAGTGCTTTCGCGACATCCACGGCCGCCTCGCCGTTGGTGGCCGAGAGCCGTTCTATTTCTTCCTTGAATTCGTTAATGTCCTGAAAACTGCGATAAACAGACGCAAACCGGACATACGCAACCTTGTCGAGCTGTCGCAGCTCCGTCATCACCTCTTCACCAAGCTGCATGGACTTTACTTCACGCTCGCCGGTTGCTCGCAGGCGGTACCGGATGCGATTCAGCGCCGCATCAATTTGCTCAATGCTGACCGGACGTTTTTCCAGGGCCTTCATAATCCCGTAGCGCAGCTTTTCTTCGTCAAAGGGCTGCCGGATACCGTCCTGCTTCACCACGCGGGGCATAATCAGTTCGGCTGATTCAAAGGTGGTAAACCGTTCTCGACAAGAGAGGCACTCTCTGCGGCGGCGCACCTGATCGCCCTCGGTCACCAGACGCGAGTCAATTACCTTGGTATCGGCTTCACCACAGAAAGGACAATGCATAGTCAGGAGCTCCGAAGAGAACGCTTAGCCGTATACCGGGAAGCGCGCGCACAAGGTTTCAACCTGTTCGCGAACACGGTTGCTCACCGCTTCGTCATCCAGGTTATCAAGGATGTCGCAAATCCAACCTGCCAGCTCACGGCACTCTACTTCACCAAACCCTCGGGTGGTGATGGCGGGTGTGCCGAGGCGCAGCCCGGAGGTCACGAACGGCGAACGTGGATCGTTGGGAACTGCGTTCTTGTTTACCGTGATGTGTGCACGACCCAGGGCGGCATCTGCATCCTTACCCGTAATGTCCTGCTTGATCAGGCTTACCAGGAACAGGTGATTCCTGGTGCCGCCGGACACCACGTCGTAGCCGCGATCAATAAACACCGTTGCCATGGCAGAGGCGTTCTTGATCACCTGCTTCTGATAGGTCTTGAACTCATCGCTCATGGCTTCTTTAAAGCAGATTGCCTTGGCCGCAATCACATGCATCAACGGGCCGCCCTGGCCGCCCGGAAAAACGGCAGAATTCAGCTTCTTATGCAGCGCTTCATCGTCGCAGGCCAAAATCAGGCCGCCACGGGGGCCGCGCAACGTCTTGTGCGTGGTGGTGGTTATCACATGAGCGTGCGGCACCGGATCGGGATATACGCCGGCAGCGACCAGACCCGCCACATGGGCCATGTCTACAAACAGGTAGGCGTCCACTTTGTCGGCAATGGCGCGGAAACGGTCGAAATCCAGCTCTTGGGAATACGCCGAGAAACCGGCAATGATCATTTTTGGCTTGTGCTCAACCGCCAGGGCTTCCAACTCGTCGTAGTCAATCAGGCCGGTGTCGGTGTTGATACCGTATTGCACGGCGTTATAGATCTTGCCGGAAAAGTTCACACTGGCACCGTGGGTCAGGTGACCACCGTGGGCCAGACTCATCCCCAAAATTGTGTCACCCGGCTTTACCAGCGCCATGAAAACAGCCGAGTTCGCCTGGGAGCCGGAGTGTGGTTGCACGTTGGCGTACGCGGCGCCAAACAGCTCTTTGGCGCGATCAATAGCCAGTTGCTCAGCGATATCGACAAACTCACAGCCACCGTAGTAACGCTTACCGGGATAACCCTCAGCGTATTTGTTGGTCAGGTCGCTGCCCTGAGCTTCCATTACCCGCGGACTGGTGTAGTTCTCGGATGCAATCAGCTCAATATGAGCTTCTTGACGCTTACTCTCTGCCTGCATGGCGTTCCAGAGTTCGTCGTCGAAACCGGCGATTTTCATATCACGATTAAACATCGGTGCGCTGCCCCTCTCTGCTTGGCTGACCCCCGGGGGTCTTGGAAATTGCCCTCGGGATCCCTTAAAATTCGGGCCGCTATTCTAGCCCATTATCGGGTTGAAAATCATCTTTTATGCGGTTCGCAAATACCCACATGAGGATATTGCCTGTTTTCCTGAAATTGCTATAGCTCACGGGTTTCGATACCTTACAAACCCTGTCACATCTCGCTTTCAAAGAGGGTAATGTCTTTATGGCCCAGTACGTATACAGCATGAACCGCGTGGGGAAGGTGGTTCCACCCAAGCGTGAAATTCTCAAGGATATTTCCCTGAGCTTCTTCCCGGGTGCCAAAATCGGCGTACTGGGCCTCAACGGCTCAGGTAAATCCACTCTGCTGCGCATCATGGCGGGCCTGGATCAGGATTACCTTGGCGAGGCCCGTCCTCAACCAGGCATCAACGTAGGTTACCTGCCCCAGGAGCCAGAACTGGACGACAGCAAAACTGTTAAGCAAATTGTTGATGAGGCCGTGGCCGACGTGCACAACGCCCTGGCCGAACTGGATCAGGTATACGCCGACTACGCGGAGCCAGATGCAGATTTTGACGCCCTGGCTAAAAAGCAGGGCAAGCTTGAAGCTCTGATCCAGGCCACTGATGGCCACGACATTGAGCGTAAAATGGAAGTTGCCGCCGACGCGTTGCGCCTCCCTGCCTGGGATCAGCCGGTAAAAAACCTCTCCGGTGGTGAACGTCGCCGGGTAGCCTTGTGTCGCCTGCTGCTCTCCGGCCCCGATATGCTGTTGCTGGACGAACCAACCAACCACCTGGATGCCGAATCCGTGGCCTGGCTGGAGCGCTTCTTGCACGATTATGAAGGCACGGTGGTTGCCATCACCCACGACCGCTACTTTCTCGACAACGTAGCCGGCTGGATTCTGGAACTCGACCGGGGCCGCGGCATCCCGTTTGAAGGCAACTACAGTCAATGGCTGGAGAACAAAGAACAGCGTCTGGGCACCGAAGCCAAACAGGAAGCCTCGCACCAGAAGGCTATTAAACAGGAACTGGAGTGGGTGCGCAGCAACGCCAAGGGCCGTCAATCCAAGAGCAAAGCACGCCTTGCCCGCTTCGAAGAAATGAGCTCGCAGGATTTTCAGAAGCGTAACGAAACCAACGAAATCTATATCCCGCCCGGACCCCGCCTGGGCGACAAAGTCATCGAAGTGGAAGGCATCAGCAAGGCGTTCGCCGACCGTCTGCTTTACGAAAACGTGTCCTTTTCCGTGCCTCCGGGCGCCATCGTCGGCATCATCGGCGGCAACGGCGCTGGCAAATCCACGCTGTTCCGCATGATCGCTGGCCACGACCAGCCCAACGCGGGCACGATCACCGTGGGTGAGACGGTCAAGTTGGCCTATGTCGACCAGAACCGTGATCTGGACGGATCAAAAACCGTTTGGGAACTGCTCAGTGAAGGCCAGGACATTATCAAAGTGGGCAACTACGAAACCCCGTCAAGAGCCTATGCCGGTCGCTTCAACTTCAAAGGCTCGGACCAGCAAAAGCGCGTGGCCGATTTGTCTGGTGGTGAGCGCAACCGCCTGCATCTGGCAGCACTGCTCAAAGAAGGCGGCAACGTACTGTTGCTGGACGAACCCACCAACGATCTGGACGTTGAAACACTGCGCGCCCTGGAAGAAGCACTGCTGAACTTTCCGGGTTCCGCCATGGTTATCTCGCACGATCGCTGGTTTCTGGACCGCGTAGCCACGCACATTCTGGCGTTTGAGGACGATGGCGAAGTGGTCTACTTCGAGGGCAACTTCAACGAATACGATGAAGATCACAAGAAGCGCAAGGGGGACTCCGCCATGGTGCCTCAGCGCATGAAGTACAAGAAGCTGGCCTGATGGCAAAAGCAAAAACCGCGTATGTCTGCACCGAATGCGGTGCAGACTATTCCAAATGGCAGGGCCAGTGCACCGCCTGCCAGACGTGGAACACCATTAGCGAAGTCCGCGGCGTCAGCAGCCATGCACCAGGCGCCCGGGGGGTCCGTTTTGACGGTTTTGCCGGAAGTTTATCGGCAGTCCAAAGCCTGCATGATGTAAGCCTTGCCGAGCAGGAGCGTATCAGCACCGGCATGCAGGAGTTTGACCGGGTTCTTGGCGGCGGGCTTGTGGAAGGTTCCGCTGTACTTATGGGTGGGCATCCCGGCGCCGGCAAGAGCACCCTGCTGCTTCAGGCTGTTTGCCATTTGGCCGCCAGTGTTCCCGCGCTTTACGTAACCGGTGAGGAATCCTTGCAGCAGGTTGCCATGCGTGCCAAACGCCTCGGCTTGCCCACCAAAGATCTGAAAATGCTCTCCGAGACCAGCGCTGAGCGGGTCCTGCAGGTTGCAGAAACGGAAAAGCCACGGATTCTGGTGGTGGACAGTATTCAGGTGATGCACATGGCGGATATTGAGTCCGCTCCCGGCTCGGTCTCCCAGGTTCGCGAAAGCGCGGCGTTTTTAACCCGTTTTGCCAAGCAGACCGGCACTATTCTGTTTCTGGTTGGCCACGTCACCAAGGACGGTAGCCTGGCCGGCCCGAAGGTGCTTGAGCATATGATTGACTGTTCCATCCTGCTGGAAGGCTCCAGTGACAGCCGTTATCGCACACTGCGAGGCATCAAGAACCGCTTTGGTGCGGTGAATGAACTGGGCGTTTTTGCCATGCTGGAGCAGGGCCTGAAGGAAGTTAAAAACCCCAGTGCCATTTTCCTGAACCGGGGCGAAGAAGCGGCTCCGGGCAGTGTGGTGATGGTGGTCTGGGAAGGCACCCGGCCCATGCTGGTGGAAATTCAGGCGCTGGTGGATATGGCCCAGGGTGGATATCCGCGGCGTGTAGCGGTGGGTCTGGATCAGAACCGGTTGGCGATGCTGCTGGCGGTGTTGCACCGTCACGGCGGCTTGCATGTGTCGGATCAGGATGTGTTTGTGAACGTTGTGGGCGGCGTAAAGGTCAATGAGACCAGCGCTGACCTGGCATTGTTGGCTGCGGTGGTTTCTTCGTTTCGTGATCGCGCTCTGCCGCAGGATCTGGTGATTTTCGGTGAAGTCGGGTTATCGGGAGAGATTCGACCGGTGCCAAGTGGCCAGGAGCGGATTAATGAGGCCGCGAAGCATGGCTTTACCCGTGCTCTCGTTCCCAAAGCCAATGCACCACGCAAGCCCATTTCGGGTATGAAGGTAATTCCTGTCACCAAGCTTAGTGAGGCTATTACGGCGCTGGAAGAACTTTAGGTTTGGGCCCGAGACTTTGAGCTTTGGAGCGTGGACAATTTGCCCTCATCTAAAACATACCTGACTGGCTAGCCAATCAGGTGTGCAAACTCCCGCTCAAGAAGAACCTGATCACCCAGATTCAGCTCAACTAAACGCTTCAGATGAGTAGCGCTTTCCAGATCGATGTATTCGCATTTGAAGCCCAGCCTGTGGGCTTCAATATGCTTTAACTCAACAGCCATAACGATCCCGACCTCTTGACCATCGAGGTAAACGATCACCTCACAAGGTTTGCTCAACGGCACATCCCACCCTTCCGGTCGTCTGACCAGAACACCTTTTAGCGAAATATCCAGCACTTCTGTTGTCCACACGCTTTCAAGGGCATGGAGTTCGCATGGGGCGTCGAAGCTTATGCGATGGAACTTTCGTTTTTCTGAGCCTTCGATGGACATGACGTGACTCCTGTGTTGCTGATAGTCCTACTGCTGCTGTTGATGATACTCCGGACTCAATTCAACCACAGCCTCGATGAACGCTTTGGCGTGCTCCGGATCCACATCCGGCGTAATGCCGTGGCCCAGGTTGAAGATGTGGCCCGGGCCGGTGCCGTAGCGGCGCAGGATATCACCGACTTCCTCGCGAATTCGCTTCTGCGGAGCGTAGAGCATGGTGGGGTCCATATTACCCTGCAGGGCAACCCGATCACCCACCCGGGCGCGGGCATTGCCAATGTCTGTGGTCCAGTCGAGGCCAACGGCATCTGCTCCGGAATCTGCAATGGATTCAAGCCACTGACCGCCGTTTTTGGTGAACAGGATGACCGGCACGTGGCGCCCGTCATTCTCGCGGATCAAGTTATCAACGATCTTCTTCATGTAACGCAGCGAAAACTCTTCATAGGCCCAGCTGCTCAGCACGCCGCCCCAGGTATCAAAAATCTGAATCACCTGGGCCCCTGCCCTGATCTGGCCGTTGAGGTAATCGATAACCGCGTCAGCAAGATGATCCAGCAGGCGATGCATAACCTCCGGCTGGCCGTACATGAGTTTTTTGGCCTCACGGAAGTCCTTGGAGGAACCGCCCTCAACCATGTAGGTTGCCAGCGTCCAGGGACTGCCGGAGAAGCCGATCAAGGGAACACTGCCGTTGAGTGCGCCCCGGATGGTCGAAACGGCATTCATTACATAATCAAGGTCGACCTCTGCCTTGATCGTCGGCAAGGCGTCAACATCGGCTTTGGAGCGAATGGTGTGTTTGAACTTGGGGCCTTCACCGGTTTCGAAATACAGACCGAGACCCAGAGCATCCGGAATGGTGAGAATGTCCGAGAACAGAATCGCGGCATCCAGCGGAAAACGCTCGAGGGGCTGAAGGGTGACTTCACAGGCCAGAGGTGTGTTCTTGCACAAGCTGAGGAAGTCACCCGCTTTCTCCCGGGTTGCGCGATACTCGGGGAGATATCGGCCTGCCTGGCGCATCATCCATACCGGGGTGCGATCAACAGGCTGGCGCATAAGGGCGCGCAGGATGCGGTCATTCTTCAACTCGGTCATAGGGATCCCAGCATTCTCTTTCAGGTGGTCTTAATGGAACAAGCGGTCTACATCGAACGGGGCCAATGATACCCCGTTTGCCATAATAAAAAAGGGCGGCTTACCTTTAGCAAGCCGCCCCGCTGATCCATATCAAGCGGCATCTCAGATATCCAGATAATCCATGATGCCCTCAGCCGCCTGACGGCCTTCCCAGATCGCGGTTACCACAAGATCCGAGCCGCGTACCATGTCGCCGCCCGCAAAAATTTTCGGGTTGCTGGTCTGGAAGCCGTATTCCGCCTCTTCCGGGGCAGTTACCCGGCCGGAATCGTCGGTGCTTATCGCAAGCTCGTCAAACCATTCGGCCGGGCTCGGGCGAAAGCCGAAGGCGACCAGTACAGCGTCCGCCGGAATAACTTCCTCGCTGCCCGCGATCACCTCGGGCCTGCGGCGGCCATTCTCATCCGGCTCGCCAAGCTGTGTCGACACCACTTTTACGCCTTCAACCCGATCTTCACCCACAATGGCCACGGGCTGGCGATTGAAGAGGAATGTCACACCCTCTTCCTTGGCGTTTGACACCTCACGCCGGGAACCCGGCATGTTGGCTTCGTCGCGACGATAGGCGCAGGCCACGCTTTGAGCCTGCTGGCGAATAGAGGTGCGGTTGCAGTCCATGGCCGTATCGCCACCACCCAGCACCACCACGCGTTTGTCTTTGAGATCGATGAAATCCACCGCGTCTTTTTCAAAACCAAGACGCCGATTGACGTTGGACACCAGAAACGGCAAAGCATCGTAAACACCCGGCAGGTCTTCGCCCGGGAAACCACCCTTCATATAGGTGTAGGTTCCCATACCCATAAACACTGCGTCGTATTCGTCCAGAATATCCTGTAGCTGAATGTCTTTACCCACCTCAGTGGACAAACGAAATTCGACGCCCATTTCCTCAAATACCTGGCGCCGCCGTGTCATCACAGACTTCTCCAGCTTGAACTCCGGAATGCCAAAGGTCAGCAGGCCGCCTATCTCCGGGTAAGTATCAAACACCACGGGCTTTACGCCGTTGCGCACCAGCACGTCGGCACAACCAAGGCCCGCGGGGCCTGCGCCGATCACGGCGACTTTTTTGTCCGTCCATTTGACCGCTGACATATCCGGTTTCCAGCCAAGCGCAAAGGCCGTATCCGTAATGTACTTCTCAACCGACCCGATGGTAACGGCACCAAAGCCATCGTTAAGAGTACAGGCGCCTTCACACAGCCGGTCCTGAGGGCACACCCGGCCACACACCTCAGGCAGCGAGTTGGTCTGATGACACAACTCGACGGCTTTCATGATGTTGCCCTCCGAAACCAGCTTCAGCCAGTTGGGGATGTAATTGTGTACCGGGCATTTCCATTCACAATAGGGGTTACCGCACTCCAGGCAGCGATGGGATTGCGACGCGGCTGTGTCGTCGGTATACGGGCGATAGATCTCAGCAAATTCCTTTTTACGCTTTTTCGCGGGGACTTTCTTCGGGTCTACCCGACCCACTTCCACAAACTGAAAATCATTACCAAGTCGTTCTTTCATGTTAACGCTCTCATCAGCTCAATTTCGACGCGGGCGGCCCTGAGGGGCAGCCCGAAACCCTCGCAAGTAATCAAACTCCACGCGCTGAGCTTATTCAGGGCGGGCACGGGTACTTGCCAACAGGCTGCGCAAATTCGCAGCTTTGGGCTTCACCAGCCAGAAACGGCCGATGTAATCGTCGAAATCTTCAAGAATATGCGCAGCCCAGTCGCTTCCGGTTTCCGAGATGTGTTCTCGGATCACGCTGCGCAGATGGTTACGGTAGGCCTCCATTTCCTCGCGGGAAATACGCTGAATTTCTACAAGTTCGTGGTTGTATTTATCAACAAAGGTGTTGTTCACATCCAGCACATACGCGAACCCGCCGGTCATACCCGCACCGAAGTTAGCGCCGGTGGCTCCCAACACAGTCACCAGGCCACCCGTCATGTACTCACAACCATGATCGCCCGTGCCTTCAACAACCGAATGTGCGCCGGAGTTGCGCACAGCGAAGCGCTCACCGGCCGTGCCCGCCGCAAACAGTTTGCCACCGGTGGCTCCGTAAAGGCAGGTATTGCCGATAATCGCAGTTTCCTGGGTGCTAAACGTGCTACCACGAGGGGGTTTGACGACGAGCTTGCCGCCCGTCATACCCTTGCCGACATAGTCGTTGGCATCGCCTTCAAGAATAAGGTTAAGACCACCCACGTTCCAGACACCGAAGCTCTGACCGGCGGTACCCACAAGGTCCAGCGTGATCGGTGCATCGACCATACCCTGATTGCCATGCTTTGCGGCGATTTCGCCAGAGAGCCGGGCGCCGATTGAGCGGTCACAGTTGGTTACCTGGTAATTCCAGGCGCCACCGGTTTTGTCTGCAATGGCCGGAGCGATTGCCTTGAGCATCGTTTCCGCCAGCACGCCCTGATCAAACGGCAAATTGCGCTCTACCTGGCAGGTTTGCGGCTTGTCTGCCGGAATATGGTCGTTGGACAGCAGTCGTGTCAGATCCAGCTTTTTCTGCCGCTCGGTATCGCCCGGCAGGCGAACGAGAAGATCAACACGCCCGACAAGCTCCTCCAGGCTGCGAACGCCCAGTTTAGCCATCCATTCACGGGTTTCTTCCGCCACAAAACGGAAGAAATTCATGGCCATTTCCACCGTGCCTTTGAAATGCTCTTCCCGGAGATGCTCGTTCTGGGTGGCAACGCCGGTGGCGCAGTTGTTCAGGTGGCAAATGCGCAGGTATTTGCAGCCCAGCGCCACCATGGGTGTGGTACCAAAACCAAAACTCTCAGCACCCAGAATGGCGGCTTTCACCACGTCCAGACCGGTTTTGATACCGCCGTCAGTTTGCAGGCGAATCTTTCCACGCAGGTCATTGGCACGCAAAGCTTGTTGGGTTTCGGTTAGCCCGAGTTCCCAGGGCGAACCTGCGTAGCGAATAGATGCCAACGGACTTGCCGCCGTGCCGCCATCGTAACCCGAGATCGTAATCAGGTCCGCATACGCCTTTGCGACACCGGCCGCAATGGTGCCAACGCCCGGTTCAGAGACCAGCTTTACCGAGACCAGCGCTTGCGGGTTGACCTGTTTGAGATCAAAAATCAGCTGCGCCAGATCTTCGATCGAGTAGATATCGTGATGCGGCGGAGGCGAAATCAGCGTGACGCCTGGCACCGAATAACGCAGGCGGGCGATCAGCTCATTGACCTTCCCGCCGGGCAACTGCCCTCCCTCACCTGGCTTGGCGCCCTGAGCCACCTTGATTTGCATCACGTCCGCACTGCGCAGGTACTCTGCGGTTACGCCAAAGCGGCCGGAGGCGACCTGTTTGATCCTGGAGCCCTTTTCGGTGCCGTAGCGAGCCGGGTCTTCACCACCCTCGCCGGAATTCGAGCGCCCGCCAAGCCTGTTCATCGCGACCGCCAATGCTTCGTGCGCCTCCGGTGACAACGCGCCCAGAGACATGCCCGCAGAATCAAACCGGGTAAAAATTTGCTCGACCGGTTCAACCTCGGAGATACCGATGGCTTCGATACCTTCACGAAAGCCCAACAAATCCCTCAGAGTCGCAACCGGGCGCTCGTTCACCAGCGCCGCGTATTCCTTGTAATGACCGTAACTGCCCGTAGAGACGGCTTCTTGCAGTTTGCCCACCACATCCGGATTAAAGGCGTGGTACTCCTGCCCGTGGATGTATTTCAGCAAGCCACCCGGGGATATCGGCTTGCGCGGTTTCCAGGCCGTGAATGCCAGTTGTTCCTGATCCTGCTGAAAGTCGAAAAACCCGGCGCCCTGAATTCGACAGGGCACGCCCTTGAAACAGAGGTCTGCAACTTCATCGGCAAGCCCGATCGCCTCGAAAAGCTGAGCCCCGCGGTAGGACGCAACGGTAGAGATCCCCATCTTGGACAGAATCTTCAACAGCCCCTTGTTGATGCCTTTGCGGTAGTTATTCTTGGCATCGATGGGATCCATCAACAACTCACCGGTGCGAATCAGATCGTTGAGCACCTGATAGGCAAGATACGGATAGATCGCCGTAGCACCAAAGCCGAACAGCACCGCAAAGTGGTGGGGATCGCGCGCCCAGCCCGTCTCGACAATGATGTTGGAATCACAGCGCAAACCGTTGGCCACCAGATGATGATGAACGGCTCCGGTTGCCATCAAAGAACTTACCGGCAACTCGCCCTGCTTGAGATCTTTATCGGAAAGAATCAGCAGCACTTTGCCACGACGGACAGCCTGTTCGGCCTCATCACAAACTCGATGAACGGCCTGCTCAAGCCCCTGTGCAGGGAGGTAACCCAGGGAAATGCGCGCCACTGTAAAACCCGGGCGGTCGTTATTGGCAATCCGAAGGAATTTTGCCGGTGACAAAACCGGCGTTGTAAGAATGATTCTGTTAGCGTGCTCTGCGGTTTCTTCGAAAACGTTACGTTCTGCCCCCAGACAGGTCTCCAGCGACATCACGATCGCTTCTCGCAAGGGATCAATCGCCGGGTTGGTCACCTGAGCAAACTTTTGGCGGAAGTAGTCCGCCACATGTCGCACTTTGCTCGACAACACGGCCATAGGCGTATCGTCGCCCATGGAACCGACGGCCTCCTGAGCATTTTCCGCAAGCGGTCGCAGGATCTGGTCGCGCTCTTCATAAGACACCATGAACATCTTCTGATGTATCAGCAGTTCGTCCGCATCCATCAGTTGGAAGTCGGGCGTGTCCTGGTTCAGCGTTGTTTCGACTCGCAACGCATTTTCGCGCAGCCAACGCTTGTATGGCTGGGCCGTTTTCAGCCGCTGATCGATATCTCCGGTGTGCAACACCTCGCCCGATTCCGTATCGACAACCAGCATCTGCCCAGGCCCAACCCGACCTTTAGCGACCACGTCCGCCGGCTGGTAACTGTGGGTGCCAATTTCCGACGCCAGGGTAATGAAATCATCCTTGGTAACCACCCAGCGTGCCGGTCGCAGGCCGTTCCGATCCAACATGCAAACCGCGTAACGGCCGTCTGACATAACCAGACCTGCGGGACCGTCCCAGGGTTCCATATGCATGGAGTTGTATTCGTAGAATGCGCGGAGCTCCGAATCCATGGTATCCACATTCTGCCAGGCGGGCGGAATCATCATTCGGGCGGCGCGGAACAGATCGACGCCCCCCGCCAGAAGGATCTCCAGCATATTATCCATGCTTGAGGAGTCAGAGCCCGCAAGGTTAACCAGAGGCCGCAAGGTTTGCAGATCGGGCAAGTTCGGGGAACTGAATTTGGCGGCCCGGGCGATGGCCCAGTTACGGTTGCCGTCAATGGTGTTGATTTCACCATTGTGCGCCAGATAGCGAAACGGCTGGGCTAACGGCCAGCGGGGCATGGTGTTGGTTGAGAAGCGTTGGTGAAAAACGCAGATCGCCGTGGCGAAATCCGGATCACTCAGGTCTTTGTAAAAATTCGCCAAGTCTTCCGGCATCATCAAGCCTTTGATGGCGAGGGTGCGGTGGGAGAGGCTGCAGATATAGAATTCAGGATCGTCCGCCATGTCGGTTTCGGCGTGGCGGCGCCCAATAAACAGACTGATGGCGAATTCCGGTTCCGACTTGGCTCCAGGCGCTACAAACACCTGCTCTATGCGTGGCATGCTGTCCAGAGCAATAGGCCCAAGACAACTGTCATCAACCGGCACGTCGCGCCAGCCCATAATCTCCAGCCCCTGGTCGACCAGTCGCTTTTCAATCGCGGCACGCCCGCTGGCAGCTTTGGCGAGTTCCGGGCTCAAAAAAACCTGCCCGACCGCAAACAGCTCACCGGGGGTTTTGCCAAACGCGGCTTGTGCCGCCTTTTTAAGAAACGCATCCGGGCTTTGGATAAGCAGGCCGCAGCCATCACCGGTTTTTCCATCGGCTGCAATACCACCCCGATGGGTCATGCTCGTGAGCGACGCAATGGCCGTTTGTAACAGCTTGTGGCTAGCATCGCCCTTCATATGGGCGATCAATCCAAAACCGCAGTTGTCCCTGAATTCGTCAGGATGATACAAACCTGAATTCATAAGCGCTCTCTTACATGCAAATGCTTTTTTATCAGCGACTTATGCACCAAAATAGTGCATTGAATCAGCCAACATTAAAAAAATGGGGAAGCCATTCTACACACGTGTAAATACGCACTCAAACAGATTTGACAATATTTCTTTGGAATGGTTGCAACAAGGCGGAAATTTGATCGATACGAAACAGGAAGTTACGTCGTATTTACGATCCGGTCACAGGTCCTTGGTTGTACGCACCCAGGGAGCGCCCGAAATTAGTGCGTCAGGCAATTGGGATACCTCGTTTTGGGCCTCTTCTTTAGACGCATAGTTTCCATAGAACACCATGAACCACGGCTTGTTCTTACGTTCACCTAATGTATAAAGCATCTTGTCGAGAGATGGGTATCGGGAAACAACATTTAGCGCAGTCTGCTCCAGATTTCCAGCCACCAGTTGAATCGTCCAGCCTTTGCTGCGACTGCGTAGCTGTTTGATATCCACATATGCGCTGGCATTTTCGGGAACAAAACCGGTCTCAGCCACAATCTCTGGTTGTGGTTGCAGCTCTGGCTCTGGCTCTGGCTCTGGCTCTGGCTCTGGCTCTGGCTCTGGCTCTGGCTCTGGCTCTGGCTCTGGCTCTGGCTCAAAAACAGTATCCGGCGTTGACCCAGCCTTCATCTCAGTAACAGATTCTTGCGTTGGCGCAGGTTCAATCAATGACGGGAGCCGCTCAACCGGCACTTCTTCAGTCAGATTTTCTTCTGGCATACGGGGGCCAATCGTAATGCTCTTTCGGATGCGATCAGGCTCAGGAACAGCCACCTTCTCCAGAGCTACTGTCTCGTTATACTGCTGGGACACAAACCACCAGGACCCTCCCAGAATCAGCAAAGCCAGCGCCGGCAAGCGGAGCTGCTTGAAATCGATAGCCCGCGAACGCTTCGGCCTAGGCGCATCGGAAACGATGTCCAGCCAGATACCGGGCGTGACTCTTTTCATTCGGGAAAAGCTGCCTTGGCTGAGATCGTATATTCTGGTGAGCCGGGCCGGGCTCAGTAGCTCATCCACCTTGCCGCCCGCTCTGTGAACGCGCGGCTCAAGATAGGAGAACACTTCTTCTCTGGTAAGAGGACGCAAATGGACCTGATGAGTCTCATGAGCAGGCACCGATGAATCCTCAAGGCTCAGAAGCGTGACGAGCGCATCCTCACCGGCAAATACCGGAACCGCTGCCTTACTGCGATCAGCGGCCAGAAAACCATCAAGAATCAGCTTGAGAAGTTCCCCAGAGGCCTGGTGAGCATCATCAATGAGCAGCACCATTCGCTGCCCCTTGGCGACACGGTTCTCAGACCACCGGAAAAAGCGATAAACGGTTTCACGCGCACTATCGTCCGTATTTGCGCCCGATCGGGCAACCTGTTTCAGATCTCTTGCCAGGGCGTTTGAGCTTGTCAGGGCTGCGGCAGGAAGTCGGTGAAATCCCAGCCTCGACGACTCACTGCGCACCAACTCAGCCAGCAATCGGCTCTTACCCGAACCTGGAGCACCAGTGAGCAACAGCGCCATATCGCCAAACCCACACAGATGACGAAGCGCTTCCAGAGCATGATGGCGCATACCATCGGGAAAGAACGGCGTCTCCATTTCCAGCGGGTTGTCTCTCAAGCCGTAACGCTGCTGCAACCTTGGAAACAAACCGCCGCCATCAAGGCTGTTGAAGTTGTCGTCAGTCACCAAAAATTCCTGTTGTGCAATGTTACTACCTCTGCTCAGCTTTGCTGGCGGCAGAATGCCATCAGCGTTGCCGAGAGGTTGCTCGGCGATGCATCAGCGGTAACCACCGCATCCCCGACAGAACGAAGCAACACCAACCTTAACTGACCATCCACATTTTTTTTGTCTACGGCCATCAAGTTCACGAAATGGGCGGGCGACATATCCGCAGGCGGTAAAACAGGCAGGCCGGCGCTACTGACAATGCGCACGATGCGATCGTATTCAGCTTGGGTAATTGATCCTTCCTTCGCAGAGAGGTCAGCGGCCATGATCATGCCCAAACCCACTGCCTCACCGTGCAACCAGTTGCCATAACCGGCGAAGGTCTCGATCGCATGGCCAAATGTGTGACCAAGGTTCAACGTTGCTCTCAGACCGGTCTCACGCTCGTCTTGAGCAACAACCTCGGCCTTGCAGGCACAGGATCGAAATATGGCTTCTGCGAGCGCCTTGCTGTCGCAGGCAACCAGTTGGTCAATGCCCTGTTCGAGCCAATCGAGAAAGTCCGTATCCCGTATCAAGCCGTATTTGATGATCTCTGCGAGCCCGGCGGACACTTCTCTCGGTGGCAACGACTGAAGCGTATTGGTATCAATCAGTACCACCTCTGGCTGATGAAATGCCCCGATCATGTTCTTGCCCAGTGGATGGTTAATGCCCGTTTTTCCTCCCACTGAAGAGTCGACCTGGGATAACAAGGTCGTCGGTATCTGGATGAACGGCACGCCACGCTGGTATGAAGCAGCTGCAAACCCTGTCATGTCACCAACCACACCGCCGCCCAAGGCGACCAACGTGGTTTTGCGGGTGTGGCGTTTTTCCAGCAGGGCGTCAAAGATCAGATTCAGGGTTTGCCAATCTTTGTGCTGCTCACCGTCTGGCAGCACAACCGAGTCCACCCTCTTGCCGGGAAAGCAGGCCAAAGCTTGCTCCAGATACAAAGGACCGACGATATCGTTGGTGACAATCATCACTTGAGAGCCACCAACGTAGTCTGACAAATCATATTCACCCAGCAAACCTTCGCCAATCATGATGGGGTAGCTGCGCGCGCCCAGATCAACCGAAAGCTTGTGAAGCAGGTTATACATGGTTACGGCCCTCCTTTCGCACTTGTCTTTGTTGTCGTGGCGTTTTGGGATTCATACGGTTAACGAGTTGACGCACGACTAGTCGGGGGCTCTTGCGGTCTGTATGCATAATGATATCGGCAAGCTCTGTGTAGAGGGGGTCTCTGATGGCAAACAGGCCACGTAAAACGCCCTCCGGATCATCGTTTTGCAGCAGTGGTCGATTACGATCCTTACGAGTGCGCTCTACCTGTTGCTCTATGGAGGTTCTAAGGTAGACCACTAGCGAGTCTTTTTTCAGCGCGGAATGATTTTCGACACGTATGACCGCGCCTCCGCCGGTGGCCAGAACCGTCTCCGGCTCCACAGACAGCTCCCCTAACATCGCGGTTTCACGTTGCCTGAACCCTTTTTCGCCTTCAACATCGAATATCCAGGGAATATTTGCCCCACAGCGCTCTTCAATGATTCGATCAGAATCAAGGAATCGATACCCCAGTTCCCGCGCGAGCATTCGGCCGATCGTGCTTTTACCGGCGCCCATGGGGCCAACCAGGACTATGCGTTTGGGCAAAGACATAACTTCCGCTCAATAGTGTTCAAGCGGGTGAGAATATCACAGGGCCGCAGATTGCATAAGCGTCAGCTTTGGCACCACTGGATTTGCAGGCATAAAAAAGCCGCCGGTTGTTCGCGGCGGCTTTTTTCCCGTACCTCTGGCTGGATTACCGGATCAGGTCATTCTTTATGATCTTAGGCGTGATGAAGATCAAAAGCTCACTGCGCTCGTTGATCCGCTCTGTACGCTTGAACAAGCGTCCAAGATAAGGGATATCGCCGAGGAACGGGGTTTTGATTACGGTAGTCGCAACCTCTGACTGGAAGATGCCACCCAGCACAACCGTTTCGCCATTACCAACGAGCACCTGAGTGGTCACCTGGTTGGTATTGATCGACGGAATGCCCTCAGTCACCTCACCGCGTGAATCCTGATTAACAACCAGATCCATAATAATCTTGTCATCTGGCGTAATCTGCGGAGTTACCTTCAGAGACAAAACGGCTTCTTTGAATGCAACAGAGGTCGCACCGCTTGACGTAGCCTTCTGATAGGGAATTTCTTCACCTGACTTGATTGAAGCGGTCTGACGATCCGCAGTCACAACCCGAGGCTGTGAAACCACCTCTGCTTGGCCATCACTTTCAAATGCCGACAGCTCCATATCGATCAGGAAATCGGTGCCAATGTAGCCGAATGCAACCGAACCTGCGGGTGAACGGGTTGTCCCGAGATCTACGTTCAAATCAGAGGGAAAACCAAGTACACCACCCAAACCGGCCTGGGATCCGCCAATGACAACGTTATTCGATCCGCCATTCGCATTTCCTCTGCCGGCCGCTCCCCAGCGCACGCCCAGTTCCTCAGCAACGTTCTTTTGAGCTCGCACAATACGCGCTTCGATGGAAACCTGGCGAACCGGTACATCCCAAGTGGACACGAGACGACGAATCTCTTCCAGCTTATCGGTTGATTCGCGAACACTGATGGTGTTGGTTCGAACATCGGAGGATACGAAACCGCGATCGGTAATCAGTTCCTCGTCTGCCTTGATCAAAGCCACGATGTCGCCAGCCTTGGCATAATTGACCTGAATGATATCCAGCCTGACCGGTGCCAACTCTGCAATCTGCTTGGTCGTTTCAAGTTCGAGCTTCTCTCGGGCCGCAATTTCATCGGCAGGCGCGACCAGCAACACGTTACCAATCTGGCGCTTGTCCAATCCTTTGGTTTTCAGGATGAGATCCAGGGCCTGGTCCCAAGGCACGTTCTGCAGGCGCAGCGTGATACTGCCGCCAACCGTGTCACTCGCCACCAGGTTCAGACCGGTGAAATCAGCTATCAGCTGCAGCACCGAACGCACTTCGATGTCCTGGAAATTCAGGGAGAGCTTCTCGCCGGTGTACGGGAATTTTTCTTCGCGGCGGGATTCAGCCTCTTCTTCCGAGAGCTTCTCTACGCTAACCGTAAACTGGCTGCCAGACTGATAGGCAATGTAATCGTAATTACCTTCCGGGCGAATCTCGACAACCGCATTACCATCTTCGACAAACGTATCGATACGGCTGACCGGCGTTGCAAAGTCAGTGACATCGAGACGGCGACGCAGGTTTGCGGGTACCGAGATTCCGTTCATGGTGAGACGAATCTTTCCACCCAGTTCAGACAAGTCTACGGGCGTTCCAGAGCTGCCGAGATCGACAATCACGCGACCTTCTCCATCCTTACCGCGACGGAAATCAACGCCAGCAAGCGTATCGGGAGAGACTGAGGGCATCGCAGACGCAGTGCTCCCGGATGTGGCGGCCGTTGCCGAACCCCCACTGGATTCTCCACCAATGGTCATCACCAGAGAATCATTGGTGCGAACCGTCTCATAAGGTGCCAGTTCAATCAGGTTGAAAATCAGGCGGGTACGATCTTTGGTTTCTACCACCGTCATACTCTGCGCATTCCCGGACCCCAAAGGGATGCTGCGGCTGTTGAGCCCGCTGGTCGTGTCGCGCAGATCCACCGCGATGCGCGCTGGGCGCTCAATGGTGTAACCCGATGGTTCCGGTGGCTGACCATCAAATTTAAGCGTCACTTCCAGGCGTTCCCCCGGTAGCGACGAAAACGACACGTCCTCCAGAGTGACCGCACTGGCCAGACTGGACAACAACCCAAGAGCAATCACGCTGACGTATACATTGAGTTTTCTGAACATCGCTAGCCTCGACCCCGAACTTTTTTGTATATGCATTTTTCTTTCAATTTTCATCGAGCCGCTCCTTAGCCTGCGTCTTCGTCAAGGGTCAGAAAGCGCGGGCGTTCTACCCAACCACCCCGGCCATTGGGAACAATTTCCATGAGCTCAATCCGAGTGTCACTAACGCCGATAATACGACCATAGTTCTGCCCCATGTAATTTCCGGTGCGAACCCGGTGAATGCCACCCGTGGTGTCCCGAATCAGTGCAAAGAGGTTGCCGGACACGCCCTGAAGCGTACCCACCATCCCCAAATCCTTCAGATCAAAGTTTTCCAGCACTTCGTTTGGCCGGTCCAGATTTGGTTCAACATCACTGATCGGCTTTTCATCAACCATGGTCAATTGAACATCCATAGGCGGTTCAAACGGCGCGCGCCTGTCCGCTGCAGAATAACTGAACGCCTCGTATGCGTTGAATTCGGGTAACGGCTCGACATGTCCCCGGGGTTTTGCCCGAGTATCTGCCATGAACTTGTCCAGATCAGAAAAACCGCTGCCTTGAGTGCAGGCCGTCAGGAGTGATACCAGACAAACTGTCAGCCAGGCTTTACCCGCATGCGTTGCTGCCATGCTCATTCTCCAGCCCGGTAGCGATAGGTACGGGCCACAACCTGCATATCAAGTCGCTCCCCGTCTCCGCCAGTTGGTTTAATGGTTAAATCGTGCAAAGTTACAATCCGCGGAAGGCTCGCAACACTGCTCACAAAGGACGCAAGCTCGTGATAAGAGCCAGAAACACGGATATTGATCGGCAACTCGGAATAGAAGTCACGTTTCTGCTCAGGCTGCAGCTTTACTTCCTGCAGCTCCAGACCACTACCCAGAGCCGTGTTGGTAATATCTTCCAGGAGGCCCGGTACTTCGGTCTCGCTCGGGAGCTGTCGCACCAGCGCGCCAAAGGTTTCTTCCATTTCGACCATCTGCGCTTTGAAAACCTCAAGGTTAGCCACCTGGTAGGCTTTCTCTTCGTACTTTTTGCGCAGGTCCTGTTCGGTTTTCTCAACCCGATCGAGCTGCACGTACTGATCCTTGATAAAGAACCAGTAGCCGCCGCCCAGAATCACGCCAAACACAATCAGAACAACAATGGCCTTGATGGGTGCCGGCCAGATGCCGGCATTGTTGACATCAAGATCATTGATGTCGAATTCATTGAGGCTTTTGAAGGAGTTTGCGAGGCTCATAACTTATCCTCCCCTTCGGGTTTGGGTGTTTTTTGTTGAACCGTCATGGTGAACTGGCTGTACCCCGCGCGCTTGCCGTCTGCCGACGACACGTTAGAGAGGTTCGGGCTGGTGAACCAATCGGATTCTTCAAACTGCCGCATAAGCGTCGAGACCCGACTGTTCGATTCTGCCATACCGACGATACTCACCTGATCACCTGATTTTTTGAGGTCTGTGTAATAAAGACCATCAGGCAAGGTGCGAACCAGTTCATCAAAGGCGCGAACAATGACCGGGCGCTTGCCCTGCAAGTCCTGGATGACCTTCATACGGGCCAACAGTTCGTCGCGTTTGCGCTTGAGGTTGTCGATTTCGCGTATTTGTTCGTCCAGTTTTTTCGCAGCAGATTCGACGTAGGCATTTCTTGATTGTTGATACGCAATACTGCTGTCGAGGTCTGTGTTCCAGAGAAAGGCTAGCCCGCCTGCGATAATGGCGGCACCAACGACCATTACAATAAACTGCTTCTGCTTTTCTGCCCGGAGCTCTTCGCGCCAAGGCCTGAGGTTAATTTTTGCCATTAGTCGAAGCTCCTCATTGCCAGGCCACAGGCAATCATCAGCGAGGGGGCATCATTACTCAGGGCAGATGCGTTAACTCGTGAGCCAACCGCCATTTCTGCAAAGGGGTTCGCGACCAGTGTCGGCGTACCGGTTTTTTCTTCCACCATTTCTGTCAGGCCCTGAATCGAAGCCGTGCCACCTGCCAGCACCACGTAATCCACAGCGTTATACTGACTGGCGCCAAAAAAGAACTGCAGAGCACGCGCAACCTGTTGCACGACGGCTTCGCGGAACGGTGTAAGCACCTCGGATTCATAATCATCCGGTAACCCGCCCTGCTTCTTGGCTAGCCCCGCCTCTTCAACCGACAGGCCATAGCGGCGCTGTATCTCCTCGGTGAGCTGTTTTCCACCGAAGATCTGCTCCCGGGTGTAAACCGTTTTGCCCTCCGCCAGAACGCTCAGCGTCGTCATGGTGGCGCCAACATCAACGATGGCCACCACAAGATCTTCACCCTGGGCATCCAGCTGGGACTCAATCAAAGCGTAAGCACGCTCAAGAGCATAGGCTTCAACATCGACAATTTTTGTATTGAGGGATGCTATTTCGAGCGCATCTTCCCGGATATCGACATTCTCTTTGCGGCACGCCGCAAGCAGCACATCTACCTGATCCGGATTGGTCTCCGAGGCGCCTTGCACCTCGAAATCGATGGCGACTTCGTCAAGCGGATATGGAATGTACTGATCCGCCTCAAGGGCAATCTGGTCTTCCATTTCAAACTCATTAAGCCCCCCGTCCATCTGGATGACCTTGGTAATGACCGCAGACCCGGACACCGCCACTGCCACCTGCTTGACGCTGGTGCGAGACTTGGACAACACCCGTTTGAGAACCTCACCGACGGCTTCTACATCCGTGATGTTTTTCTCAACGACCGCGTTGGCCGGCAATGGCTCAACGGCGTAGCTCTCGACCTTATATCGATCGCCCTGTTTCGACAGCTCCAGGAGCTTGACAGAGCTTGAGCTCACATCCACACCTAATACTGCACTGGATTTCTTTCCGAACAATCCGAACACGCGCTCACCCTAAACCTGGCCAGATACACCCGGTTACATGTGTTATGTGTTTTTTATTTAAGAGAATTTCTTCATCATTCCGTTTACAATGTTTTCTCTTATTTAGCAGAGAAAAATGCACCGGTGAAGCGACTCATCCTTCCTAAAGCAATTTCTCAAATGATAGACCTATATCCAACAGTTGTCAGAAAAAAATGTCCCATTTGTTACGTACATCTCGTCTTCTTGCATGGTTGTTTCTCACTGGTCTGAGTATCGCCGTTATCGTCGGTTCAGGCTTCTATCTTTACCTTCGCCCCGGCCTTCCTCCTGTCGACCAGCTTCTGGAAATAAAACTCCAGACGCCGCTGCGGGTATATAGCAAAGACAACAGATTAATAGCAGAATTCGGTGAAAAGAGAAGGGCACCGATCACAATCGAACAGATCCCCACAATTCAGTTACAAGCGTTTATGGCAGCCGAGGACTCGCGTTTTTACGAGCACTTCGGGGTCGACATCAGAGGATTGGTGCGGGCTGCCATCGAACTGGTGTCCACCGGCTCCATCCAATCCGGGGGCAGCACCATCACAATGCAGGTTGCAAAAAATTACTTTTTGTCACGTGATCAGACGTTTATTCGCAAGTTCAACGAGATACTTCTGGCACTTCAGATCGAGCGTGAGCTGGACAAAAACCAAATTTTCGAGCTGTATCTGAACAAAATTTACCTGGGCAGCCGGGCGTACGGTATTGCTGCCGCGTCTCGCGTTTATTACAACAAACCGATTAACGAGCTTTCTCTGGCTCAAATGGCCATGTTGGCAGGCCTGCCCAAGGCCCCTTCAGCCTACAACCCGCTTGCCAATCCACAGCGTGCGTTGATTCGCAGAGACTGGATTCTTGGACGAATGAAAGAGCTTGGTTTTATCACAGCCGACGCCTACGAGTTGGCGGTCAAAGCTCCGATCACGGCCACGTATAACGCCATCGAGGCCGAAGTCGACGCTGACTACGTAGCTGAAATGGCCCGTGCCGAGATGGTCAGACGCTTTGGTGAAGAAGCGTACACCGACGGGTACACCGTCACACTGACCGTGGACAGCAAAGACCAGCAAACAGCCACAGATGCGCTCAGGAGCGGCCTTGAAGCCTACGATCGCAGACACGGCTTCAGAGGGAGCATTGGCAAACTGGATGCCGAGACCCTGGCCGGCGGCGACCTTTCGAACGTTATGCGAAACTACCCTGGAATCGAATCCTTGATGCCCGCGGTCATTACAGCCGTTAATGATGACAAAAAAGAAGCTCTCGCCTACGTTCGAAGGTTTGGGCCTGCCGTTATGCCATTCGAATCGATGCAATGGGCGAGGCGCTACAAAACAGAAAACCTGATGGGCCCCAAGCCGGAAAAGCCGTCTGACGTTTTGTCTGTAGGCGATGTTGTATACGTTCGCCTGGAGGAACTACCTCAAGCGCCGATAACACCTGAGGCCGGGTCAGCGTCTGAAGATGGCAATCCTGCGGATAACGCAACGACTGGAATCGCCCAGCCGGTCAAGGTCGCACTGGCGCAGATTCCAAGTGTTGAAGGTGCACTGGTGTCTCTGGAGGCGAAAACAGGTGCCATTGAAGCACTCGCCGGCGGTTACAGCTTCGGGCAGAGCAAGTACAACCGTGCCATGCAAGCCAAGCGGCAACCTGGCTCAACCTTCAAGCCGTTCCTGTATTTAGGCGCTCTGGAAAGCGGTATAACGCCTGCGACTATCTATAACGATGCGCCTATTGTGTTCGACGACTCCGAACTCGGAACTGCCTGGCGCCCGCAGAATTCCTCCGGACAGTTTTATGGCCCTACCCGACTTCGAGAGGCGTTATACCGCTCACGAAACCTGGTGTCTATCCGGCTACTCAGGGACGTTGGCATTCCCCAGACACTGGACTATCTGAAACAGCTCAAAGTGCCCGTTGAGAATATGCCCGAAAACCTGTCACTTGCTTTGGGCAGCGGGCTGCTCTCACCGATGGAGTTAGCACGGGGCCTGGCCGTCATCGCCAACGGCGGCTACGATGTTGAGCCCTTCCTGATTCAGAGCATCACGGATGTGCACGGAGAAACCCTATACCAGGCCCCGGAAGTCATCCTCTGTGATCGTAATTGCGGCACAACTGACACAGCCGCAGCGGAGCCCGCAGGCGACGTTGCCATTGACGATTCTCCGGCCGTCACGACAGAAACCACACCAAAAACGCGGGTCATGCGAAGGCTGGCAGATGAGCGCTCTGTCTACATTCTGCACTCCATGCTTCGGGACGTAATCAAGCTTGGAACCGGACGCCGTGCTCTGGCACTCGGGCGGGATGATATTGCAGGCAAAACAGGCACAACCAACGAGCAGCGGGATACCTGGTTTGCAGGCTTCAATTACAACCTTGCCACCACCGTATGGGTAGGCCTTGACCAACCTGCTCCTCTGGGCCGCAGAGAGTTTGGCGCAAGCACGGCCCTGCCCATATGGATGGATTACATGAAAGTGGCGCTGGACGGAAGCCCTCCTGCTTTTATGCCCAGACCAAACGGTATCGTTAACATCCGCATCAACGCCGACACCGGCGAGCGCGCCAGGCCCGGAGAGGACGGCATTTTCGAAATTTTCAAGGAAGAAGATGCGCCCGCACCACTGACCGCGGATGACGTTGGGCCGGGTGGCACGCGCGGAAACGGAGATGACCTTTCACGCCAGATTTTTTAACCTCTCTCCTCCGCGCGTATGCCTTTAGGCTAACACGCACCCATAAAAAAACCGGCGGGATCACCGCCGGTTTTTTTATGTTCATAAAGCTTAGCATTTAGATAGCACCGCTTGGGTAACTAGCGCCATCCGGTAAATAGCGCCGCCAATCAGATGATGTCGCTTATACTCTTCAGTGGATAGTGTGCAGGGTAGCCTTTACGGGCCACACCTGAATCCACGGCCGCACGGGCCACGGCAGCAGGAACCACCTCCAGAAGACGAACATCCATGGGCTTGGGAATAATATATTCCTTACCAAACTCAAAGCTTTCAGCGCCGTAGGCTTCGCAGATTTCCTTCGGAACCGGCTCTTTGGCCAGTTCACGAATGGCATCTACCGCGGCTACTTTCATCTCTTCGTTGATGCAGCTTGCGCGCACGTCTAATGCTCCACGGAAGATGAACGGGAAGCCAAGAACGTTGTTTACCTGGTTAGGATAATCTGATCGACCGGTCGCCAGAATCAGATCGTCACGAACCGAATGGGCTATCTCCGGATCAATCTCCGGGTCCGGGTTGGAGCACGCAAACACCACAGGGTTCGGCGCCATCTTTTTGAGCTGTTCGCCGCTCAGCAGATTTGGACCGGAAAGGCCAAGAAACACATCAGCGCCTTCCATTGCATCATCCAGTGTGCGCTTGTCCGTATCGTTAGCGAACATTGCCTTGTACTCGTTAAGATCATCGCGACCTGAGTGGATCACACCCTTGCGATCGAGCATGAAGATATTTTCAGGGCGGATACCGCAACTGATCAACAACTTCATACAAGCAATTGCGGCAGCGCCGGCACCCAGGCAAACCACTTTTGCATCTTCAATTTTTTTGCCCTGCAGTTCGAGGGCGTTGATCATACCGGCCGCTGTAACAATGGCCGTACCGTGCTGATCGTCGTGAAAGATGGGCACATTGCAGCGTTCGATCAGCGCGCGCTCAATCTCGAAACACTCTGGAGCCTTGATGTCTTCAAGGTTGATACCGCCAAAAGTGTCCGCAATACGCTCGACGGTTTCAATAAACGCCTGTGGGCTTTCAGAGTTAACCTCGATATCGAATACGTCGATTCCGGCAAAACGCTTGAACAAAACGCCCTTGCCTTCCATTACCGGCTTGCTTGCGAGCGGACCCAGATTACCCAGGCCGAGAATCGCAGTGCCGTCGGAGATAACCGCCACGAGGTTGCCCTTGGCGGTGTACTTGTAGGCATTCTCCGGATCTTTCGCTATCTCACGCACGGGCGCTGCAACCCCAGGGCTGTATGCAAGAGCTAGATCGCGAGCGGTCGCAGTCGGCTTGGTGATTTCAACACTCAGCTTTCCAGGCCGCGGCTTGGCGTGATATTCAAGGGCTGCTTCTTTCAGATCTTGAGACATTGCCACAGTTCCGTTTGTCACGTTTATAGGTATAGGCCTCCGGGCGGCAATAGCCACCCGGATAACAATATCATTATGGCCCGCCCGCCCCCAAACGACAAGGGCACGCCAAACCTACTATAACCAGTCAATACGGCTAGTTGCTTTCAGCCAAAATGAGTCAACTGCAAGGTATTGCCCACAAAAAAAGCGCCCTCAGGCGCTTTTTTCAATTCTGCGACTGCATCAGTCTTTTTTGCCTGCGATGCGGCCACCAAAGCGTTTCTGGAACTTGTCGATACGCCCACCGGTGTCCATAACTTTTTGCTTGCCAGTGTAAAACGGGTGACACTGTGAACACACGTCAAGCTGCAGATCGTGACCGATGGTAGAACGGGTCTTGATGACGTTACCGCAAGAGCATGTTGCAGAAATGTCTTCGTACTTAGGGTGGATACCTTCTTTCATGGCGAACCTCTATGGGTAATGCCGCTACCTGATCACGGGGCAATGTTACATGCCCTGGCGCCAGGCACCGCATGTTTGAATCAATGGAGAAGACGGGGCACAATCATGCCCTGCCGCAAACAGACCGCGAATCTTACTTGCAATTATCCTGGCAGGCAAGTCCTACCACAAGGAAACACTCAGTGCCATCCACAGCCCGCATTGCGCTGAACCGGCCGCTCAGAAGGCTCTTTGACTATCTGGTGCCCGAAGGGCTCAGCGTAAAGCCAGGCCAACGCGTAAAGATCCCTTTCGGGCGCCAACAGGCAATCGGTCTGATCGTGGAAACCGATATACAGCCACCGGAAGGCATCACTCTAAAGCCAATCCACAATGCGCTCGAAGACTGGCCAGCGCTGCCAGACGAAACCTTTCAGCTTCTGAGCTGGGCCAGCGACTATTATCAACATCCATTAGGAGAATGCCTGTTCACTGCTTTGCCACCTGCGTTACGGCGAGGCCGACCTGCACTCGAAAAAACCGAAGACTGGTGGCGGGCCTGTGGCAGCGGCGTGGCGCTGCCAACAAACGCTCACAAGCAGAAAACCCTGCTGGACTGGATAGCACAGCATAAACAAGGCGTTAAAGGCAGCGCCGTTATAAAAGCAGGTTTCACCCGCTCACAGCTAAAGGCGTTGAGCGACAAGGAACTGATTCAGGCGGCAAACCCCGCGAGCGACACCTGCCAAAGCCAACAGTATCGTGAAGCCGTAGCGGCCCCGGATCTCTCCGCCGCACAGCGTGAGGCTGCCTCTCAACTGCCCTTGCCTGCAGCCGGGTTCAGCGCCTCCCTTTTATACGGCATCACGGGCAGCGGCAAGACCGAGATCTATCTGCATTATCTCAAGCAGAACCTGGCCGCCCAAGACCAAGCACTGGTGCTGGTTCCGGAAATAAACCTTACACCCCAGACCGTTGCCCGCTTTCAACGCTATTTCGGCGAGCGCATTCTGGTGTGGCACTCAGCCCTGAACGACCGCGAACGCCTGAGTGCCTGGCTAAAAATTCGCAACGGCGAGCCGGTCATTCTCATTGGCACTCGCTCAGCCGCGCTCCTTCCATTTACAGGGCTGAAAACGCTGATCGTAGACGAAGAGCACGACAGCTCTTATAAACAGGGCGAGGGTTTTCGATATTCGGGCCGGGACGTAGCGGTCTATCGTGCCCACCTTAACCACTGCCCGATCATTCTGGGCTCAGCGACACCTTCGCTGGAGTCGTATCACAATGCTCTGTGCGGCAAGTATCGGCTCATAAGACTTGAAGAGCGCGCGGGCGAAGCGTTCCCGCCGACAATCAGCCTGCTGGATATACGCAGCAGGCCCCTTGAAGGCGGGCTTTCGCGGCCGGCCCTGCAGTCAATCCGGCAAACCCTGGACAGCGGAAGCCAGGCACTGGTGTTTGTAAATCGCCGGGGTTTTGCGCCGGTCATGATGTGCTTTGACTGCGGCCATATGGTTGAGTGTCCGCGCTGTGACACGCGACTGACCTATCATCGCCGCGACCGGGCGATGCGCTGTCACCATTGTGATTATCAGACTCCGGCGACCGAAAACTGCCCGAAATGTAAAAGTGAAGCGTTCAAGCCGGTTGGGCATGGCACAGAGCAGAGCGAAGACGTTCTCGCAGCCAACTTTCCGGACACCCCCATCGTTCGAGTGGATCGCGACAGCACCCAGCGCAAAGGCAGCATTCAAAGCATCCTGAAACAGGTCAACAGCGGAGAGCCGTGCATTCTCGTGGGAACGCAGATGCTGGCAAAAGGCCACGACTTCCCGAACGTGACCCTGGCCGTCGTTATCAACGCAGACGGCGGGCTCTTCAGCGTGGACTTCAGAGCACCTGAACAATTGATACAGACGCTACTTCAAGTGAGCGGCCGGGCCGGGCGCGGCTCAAAACCCGGTAAGGTGGTCGTACAAACCTGTCACAGCGACCACCCTCTGCTCCGTGCGCTCTGCAATGGCCGCTATCTGGATATGGCAGACCAGCTTATTAAAGAGCGCGAAACCGGCCAACTCCCGCCGTTTCGCGCGATGGCGATTTTCCGGGCGGAAGCAGACACGATGGCGCAAAGTCTGCAAATACTGGACAGCATAAAGCCGCTTACCAACGCGCCTGGCATCGAAACATGGGGGCCACTGCCCGCACTGATCGCGCGCCGAGCTGATCGACATCGGGCTCAGTTGATTCTGAACACTGACAACCGGCGGCGCCTCAATTTGCTTCTGACCGGGATTTGCCAGTCACTCGACCAAACCAGATTTTCAAAGGGTGCGAAATGGATGATTGATGTCGACCCTCAGGAAACGGGCTGACTGGCACAGGGCTTTTGCTTGCGGCCACACTTTCCGCGATAATGCGCATCTTCAAAGTTCATCGGGCGCCCTGCCCCAACTCCACTGTTCAGCAAACCGAGTCATCTCACAGCATGAAAGAGACCGTTTCCGATCTGCTTCAATCAGCCTTGGCCGCCCTTCAGTCTGAAGGCACGCTGCCTGCAGACCAGTCCTACACGCCACAAGTAGGCAACACCAAGGACAAATCCCACGGTGATTATGCCTGCAACATTGCATTGGTTGCCGCCAAAACGGCGGGCTGTGCACCTCGTAAGCTCGCCGAGATGCTGATCGGAAAACTGCCTGAAAGCAGCGCTGTGGCAAAAGTGGAAATTGCAGGCCCGGGCTTCATCAACTTTTTCATGAGTACCGCAAGTGCTTTTGAAATTGTTGATACGATTCTGGCAGAGGCCAGACAGTTCGGTCGCAACAAAAGCGGTAAAGGCGAAAAAGTGCAGGTGGAATTTGTTTCTGCCAACCCGACTGGCCCACTGCATGTTGGCCACGGGCGGGGCGCCGCCATAGGCGATTGTCTGTGCCGATTGCTGGAAGCCAACGGCTACAACGTGACCCGCGAGTTCTATTACAATGACGCTGGCGCCCAGATCAACAATCTCGCCCTCTCGGTACAGGCGCGCGTTAAAGGGCTGACACCCGAGGACGAAAACTGGCCAGCAGATGGTTACCGCGGCGACTACATCACCGACGTTGCCAACGCTTATCTGGCGGGCGATACAGTAACCGCAGATGATCGTGAAGTGACCGCCAGTGCGGATCCGGAAAACAGGTCAGCCATTCAGGAATTCGCCGTTGCTTACCTTCGTCGGGAGCAGGATCTGGATCTGAAAGCCTTCGGCGTTCAGTTTGACGTGTATTTTCTGGAGTCGTCCCTGTACCAGAGCGGCAAGGTGGAGACGGCCGTCAAACGCCTTCAGGATAATGGCTACACTTACGAGGACGGCGGCGCCCTGTGGCTGAAAACGACCGACTTCGGCGATGATAAAGATCGGGTGATGCGCAAGAAGGACGGAGGCTACACCTATTTTCTGCCAGACGTGGCCTATCATATGGACAAATGGCAACGGGGGTTTACGTCTGTCATCAACGAACAAGGCGCCGACCACCACTCCACCGTGACCCGCGTGCGTGCAGGATTACAGGCGTTGAATGCGGGCATCCCCGAAGGTTGGCCAGATTACGTTCTGCATCAAATGGTGACGGTTACCCGGTCGGGCCAGGAGGTCAAGATATCCAAACGCGCCGGCAGCTACGTCACCATCCGCGACCTGATCGATGAAGTAGGCCGCGATGCAACCCGGTTTTTCCTTGCGGCAAGGCGCGTCGACTCCCAACTGACGTTTGACATCGATCTGGCTCGTTCCCAGACCAATGAAAACCCGGTGTATTACGTTCAATATGCCCACGCGCGCATCAGCAGTGTGTTACGGAAACTGGCGGCTGAAAAAGGCGTCGAGCGGGGGCTCAACGAGTGCGTCGGTGATCTGTCGTTGCTTGTTCTGGATGAAGAAAAGGAACTGGCAAACCAGTTGGCGAAGTATCCGGAGCTTATTGCCAATTCCGCTGCCCAGCGGGAACCCCATCACCTCACACACTACCTGAGGGACCTGGCAGGACAGTTCCACACGTATTACAACGCTCACAAAGTGTTGATTGAAGACGCTGCTGTTCGCGATGCGCGCATAAGCCTTTATCTCGCCGTACGCCAGGTGATCGCCAATGGGCTTGATCTGTTAGGCGTCAGCGCACCAGAAGAGATGTAAGTAAAAACAATGTCCCGAGACTACGCCCGCAAACATCGGTCAGGTACGCCATCCGCCATCTCAAAGAGAAAGCCGGCCAAGCCTGCTCGCCCCCAAAAAAAGCGCACAAAACCCGCAGCGCCGGCTCGATCCCAACGTGGGGGCTTGTCCTTCAAGTGGATCCTGTCGCTGGCTACGGTGGGCGGGTTTATCGGATTCATTGTTTACCTGAATACCGTGCCAACCACCACCGGGTCGTTACCGCGGACAGTTGAAAAGACGGCACCGCAAGCGTCAGAGAAAGCCGCAAAACAGGAAGAAAAAAGGCCAGGCTTCCGGTTTTATGACATGTTGCCCGAATCGGAAGTTAATCCCCGAACCGTCGAAGCATACACGCCGAGCTCAACCAGAGAGGATTTTGATTATCTCGTGCAGTCCGGCTCATTCCGCAGCAAGGACGACGCCGAGCGCCAGCGTGCGCAGATAGCTTTTCAGGGACTCAGAGCAGCGGTGCAGCGTATTGAGCTCGACAGTGGTTCGGTCTGGTACCGCGTCAATGTTGGCCCGTTCACAACCCGCAGCCAGATGAGCTCGGCTATCGACAAGTTGGTGGCTATTAATATTGAGCCGCTTGGCCGGAAAATTCCGAAGAAAAAATAGCGGCGCTTCCGGCGCCGTCTTGCACACCACTTGAATTCTCTCATCCTGCCTCCATAACTGCTCCATAGCGATTTCTATCAGGCAATTGGAGCCCTAATGACTACCATACTTTCCGTCAGACGCGATGACGAAGTTGCCATGGGTGGCGACGGCCAGGTTTCCCTGGGGAATACCATAATGAAGGGTAATGCCCGCAAGGTTCGCCGCCTTTACAACGGCCAAGTGATCGCAGGTTTCGCAGGTGGTACCGCGGATGCCTTTACGTTGTTTGAACGATTTGAGGCCCAGCTTGAGAAACACAATGGCAACCTTACAAGGGCGGCCGTTGAACTTGCCAAAGACTGGCGCTCAGACCGGGCTCTGCGGCGACTGGAGGCCATCCTGGCCGTGGCAGACAAAACCGCTTCGTTGATCATTACAGGTAACGGCGACGTGATCGAGCCCGAGCAGGGGTTGATCGCTATTGGTTCCGGGGGCCCGTTCGCGCAGGCGTCTGCCCGCGCACTGCTTGAAAACACCGAGCTTTCCGCACATGAAATTGTGGATAAAGGCTTGGATATAGCGGCGGACATCTGCATTTACACAAACCATAATCGCACTGTCGAAGTGCTGTCCACCGGTGTAACCGCCAAAGACGCACCCTCCAAAACCGACTGATCCGGAGCAACCATGTCTGCAATGACTCCCCGTGAGATTGTTCACGAACTTGATAAACACATCGTGGGTCAGCAAGAGGCCAAGCGAGCCGTGGCGATTGCCCTCAGAAATCGCTGGCGCCGGATGCAGCTGGACACCACGCTTCGCGATGAAGTTACGCCCAAGAACATTCTGATGATTGGCCCTACCGGCGTAGGTAAAACCGAAATCGCACGCCGCCTGGCCAAGCTGGCCGACGCGCCTTTCCTCAAAGTGGAAGCCACCAAATTTACCGAGGTGGGTTACGTTGGGCGTGATGTGGAATCGATCATTCGTGACCTGGCCGATATGGCCGTGAAGATGTTGCGCGTGCAGGAAATGAAGCGCCACGAAGAACGAGCTCTGGACGCTGCTGAAGACCGCATTCTCGATGCCCTTATTCCGCCAGCCCGTAGCTTTGAAGAGGACAGCCAAAAGCCGCCTGAAGATTCCTCCACCCGCCAGCTGTTCAGGAAGAGGCTGCGTGAAGGCGAGCTCGACGATAAGGAAATCGAGATTGATCTTCGCAACTCAGGCGCGGGCGTTGAGATCATGGCGCCGCCGGGCATGGAAGAGATGACCAATCAGCTTCAGAGCATGTTCTCGAATATGGCTTCTGAAAAGTCCAAGCCCCGGAAGATGAAAGTGGCGGACGCCCTCAAACGGGTGAAAGAAGAAGAGGCCACCAAACTGGTTAATGAGGAATCGATCAAGCAGAAAGCCATTCTCGCGGTTGAGCAAAATGGCATTGTGTTTCTCGATGAAATTGACAAGGTAGCCAAGCGCTCGGAAAACACCTCTTCGGATGTGTCCCGGGAAGGGGTTCAGAGGGATCTCCTGCCTCTGATTGAGGGCAGCACCGTGAGCACCAAATACGGCTCGGTGCGCACGGATCATATTCTGTTCATTGCCTCTGGCGCTTTTCATTTGTCCAAACCCTCGGATTTGATTCCGGAGCTTCAAGGCCGCCTACCGATCCGTGTGGAGCTGCAGGCTTTGAGCCCCGACGATTTCAGGCGCATTCTGACAGAGCCGGATGCCTCACTGGTTCAGCAATACGAAGCTCTCATGGCAACCGAGGGTGTCAAGCTGACGTTTAACGAAGAGGCCATTGTCCGCATTGCCGAGATTGCCTGGAAGGTTAACGAGACCACCGAGAACATAGGCGCGCGACGCCTGCATACGGTTCTGGAGCGATTACTGGAAAGCCTTTCATTCGATGCGGGTGACGGGGTAACCGAAACGTTCGAAATTACCGCTGACTACGTTAACGAAAAGCTTGGCGAGTTGTCGGAAGATGAAGATCTGAGTCGTTATATCCTCTGATCCGCGCCCGCGAATCAAGAACGGCCCCACCAGGCGAGTAAGCTTTACTCACCTGGTGGGGCCGGCTGGTGTGACAGGCTTAACTACTCTGCTTTCGAAAATAGCTGAGTAACGTTTTCAAGTCCGGTCACGATCCGGCCTTTCCCCGCCGCCTTTTTCTGCCTGCTTTTTGCCACGTACAGCGGCAGCATTTCGCCGTAAAGACTGGTGCTTATGGTTCGCTGTTCGTCTTCCAATCGGTCCCGCCGAAGCCTGATACCATACTTCATCAGCTTGGGTTCCAGCTCGTCGGCCCGGCTCAACAGATCCCGGCGCGTCATCTGATACGCGTGCTCGCAAACCATCCGGCGTGATTGAAAACTAAACACGTTAGAGAAAAACAGTTTGGCGTCGTCCCTGGTGGGCTCGAACAACACAATATCTTTATCCGGATAATCCGTCGCGTAATGCGCGATTCCTGACTTCATGCGTGAGTGCACCAACGTCCGGAAGCTCTGAGACAGCAGGTTTGGCATGCCTGAATGCGTCAGTTCTCCTGGCGCCATGGTGCCGGCCCTGACTGCGGCGTTGGCGTCAATCGGCACTTGGGGGTTAACGGCGAGAACCAGATCAGCGCCGTCCTCAAACGCTACGGATGCATGCAGACCTTTGTGCAGTGTTCCGTCCACATAAAACCGACCGTCTATATCAACAGGCACATACAAGCCGGGCGACGCTGTACTGGCCTGAACGGCCCGGGAAACCGGTACGTGATCAAATCCGGGAGCACCAAAACAAACAGCCTCTGTGCTTTCCACGTCGGCAGCCACTATGTAGAGATTGCGCTTTAGCTGCCGGAAATCGTTCGAACGCCCCAGCATGGAAAAGGCGCGTTTAAGGTAGTCATGCAGCCCTTCATTATCGAAAAGCCCGGCGGGAGCCGCCTGCGACAGTATAGTGAGGGCTTCGAGCAAACTCTGATCGTATGGGTTATTGATAAACCGACGCAGGGCGGTGGAAAACAACCCAGGCACGGCCAGCAGGCGACTTCCGATTTCTTTCAACGCCGGGCGGAAGAACACATCCGGGTGAAAAGGATGAACCTCGGCTTCATTGCGGACAAAAATACGGCACAGTTGCGCCGTGGTCATCTGGTTGACCAGGTTAGCCGCAACAAAGGAACCAGAGTTAACACCCACGTATACGTCGAGGTTGTTGAAGTCCAGGCCATCCAAGGCTTCATCCAGCGCCCGGAGTGCGCCAATTTCGTAAATGCCACCCAACGGGCCGCCTCCGCCAAGCGCAAGGCCTATGCGGGGAGAAGGCTTCAGATCGGTTGGCGTTTTCATAGCCGTTCCTTTTCCAGATGAATAACAGGTCGAGAATGGATAGCGAGTGCATCGAAAGCGCCGTTAAGGCTCGGCTTGCCCGGCCAGCGCCGCCGACTTGGACTTGCCCGGACGCAGATACCGGCCAAAACCCGCATTGCGCAGCGCAAGATCCACGCAGCTTTTGATGACATGAGGCGAATCCAGCAACAACACATCTTTGAGAAGTTTCACCGCCCATTCCCGGCTGACACTGCGAATCACGGATTTTACTTTCGGCAAACTGGCTGCGTTCATAGACAGCGAATCATAGCCCATCGCCATCAACAACAGCGCACCACCGGGATCCCCCGCCAATTCGCCACAGATGCCTACCGGCTTGCCGGCAGCATGTGCATCCTGAGCAACACGCACGAGGGCTTGCAACACCGCCGGGTGATAAGAGTGATAGAGCTGGGCTACACGGGGATTATTGCGATCTACCGCCAGCAAATACTGGGTCAGGTCATTGGAACCTACCGAGAGAAAATCGACGCGATCGGCCAGCTCACGAATCTGGTACACAGCGGCCGGTATCTCTATCATCACGCCCACCTTGGGCATTTGGATGTCGTAGCCCTCTTCCCTCACCTCGTGATAAACCCGATAAATAAGGTGCAGGGATTCTTCCACTTCAGAGATATTACTGATCATAGGCAACATGACTTGAAGGTTGTTCAAGCCTTCACTGGCTTTCAGCATCGCCCGCACCTGAACGAGGAAAATTTCGGGATGATCCAGCGTCACCCGAATACCGCGCCATCCCAGAAATGGGTTTTCCTCCTGAATCGGAAAGTACGTCAGCGATTTGTCACCGCCGATATCCAGCGTGCGCATGGTCACCGGATTAGGCGCAAACGCCTCCAGCTGCTCCCGATAATACTGTCGCTGTTCTTGTTCCGAAGGAAACCGATCCTTGATCATGAACGGTACTTCGGTGCGATAAAGGCCTATGCCCTCAGCGCCGTGAGACAAAGAGCGCACAACGTCGGTCATCAGCCCGGTATTGACCAGTAACGGGACTCGATAGCCGTCCGTCGTTTCACACGGCTTATCACGAAGCGCCTCAAGGCCTCGATCAAGCTCGTCCTCTTCATCACAGATTTCCTGAAAAAATGTTCGAAGATCCGCGGAGGGGGATGCAAAAATCTGACCTTCAAAACCGTCAACAATCAGTTCCTTACCGTCGAGCTGATTAACCGGAATATCCACCAGCCCCATCACTGTGGGCACGCCCATCGCTCGCGCCAGAATGGCGACGTGAGAGTTGCTTGAGCCCTTTACCGACACCAGGCCGACCAACTGCCCCCGGGGTACCTCTCCAAGCATGGCGGGGGTCAACTCTTCACTGACCAGAACCGTGCGTTCGGGATAGTTCAGGTCTTTCTGCTCACCTTCCTGCAGGTAGGAAAGCAGACGGCGACCAAGATCGCGCACATCAACCGCCCTCTCCTGGAGGTAGTGGTCGTCCATCATTTCAAAATGACGAACATAATGCTGAACCACCTGCTTAAGAGCGCCCTGAGCCCAAATGCCCTCCCGGATTCGGCTATTGACCTCACCGGGCAATGCTTCGTCGCCCAGCATGCGCAGATACACATCGAACAGTGCCAGCTCTTCCGGGCGAAGCCGCGACGTCAAACGCTTTGCAACCTGTTCAATATCTTCACAGACCGCTTGTACCGCCGATCGGAACAACCCCAGTTCCAGCTCGATGTCTTCTGCGGGCCTATCGGGAACCACGTCCAGATCGGCGGCCGGATAGACGACAACGCCGTGGCCAATAGCAACACCAGGGGCACCGGGCACACCGTTAAAACTGACGTCACGGGCCTCCTCACCGGTCAAGGAAAGGCCACTAATGGCACCGGTCGCTTCGCTGTGGGCAATAACACCCGCAAGCTGCGCAGACACCGTGACCAGAAACGCCTCTTCACCCTCATCAAAACACCGGGAACTCTCTCTTTGCTGAACCACGAGAACACCAAGCACCCGGCGATGGTGAATAATAGGAACCCCGAGAAACGACCGGAAGCGCTCTTCGCCGGTTTCAGGAAAATATCGATAACGGGGGTGGGAGGGCGCATCTTCCAGATTGATCGGCTCTTCCCGGGAGCCCACAAGCCCCACAAGCCCTTCTGAGTGCGCAAGGCTCACTTTGCCTACGGCTTTCAGATACAGGCCTTCAGTCGCCATCAAAATGTAGCGGTTAGACGCGGGATCCAGCAAGTAAACAGGCGAAATGACGGACTGAAACGCCCATGCTGACCATTCTGC
>NZ_DRGY01000037.1 GCF_011049865.1 Marinobacter antarcticus
AGGGGTCAGCTCACGAAACGGAAAAAATCGTACGCTAAGACCTCTGCAGTGTTCGTAACGATCGGTACTTTCCTTGTTCGACCTGTTTGTCCTGCTGCCAGATATAGTCGCCGGTCAGGTTGATGTGCTCCCAGCCCAAGGGAGAAAGATGCCGCAGAAGCGTCTCGTCGATATCCCGGCCGTCTTCGCGCAGTGCTTGAACCGCCCGCTCCATATAAACCGTATTCCAAAGGATAATAGCGCTGACGACGAGATTGAGTCCGCTTGCACGGTAGCGTTGATTCTCGTAACTGCGATCGCGGAGTTCACCGAGCCGGTTCAGGAAGACGGCACGAGCCAGCGCGTTCTTAGCCTCGCCCTTATTCAAACCAACCTGCACGCGGCGACGCAGTTCGACGTTTGCAAAAATTGCCACGACTATTGAAATCGTTTTTTGGCCATCCGGATTTGGCTTATATCTCCGGGTAATGTTCGCTTACTTTATTTCGAATTAGTAAGTGCAAGGCTGTCCTTGCCCACCCTTAAGGCCACACCTTGAATTGCTGCCCGTTTCCAGATCCACCCCACCATAGTCAGCACCTGGAAGCGCGACCTATTGGAGAGCGCGTCCGACCTCCTCGAAGGCAAGAGTATAGTCGGTAAGCAATTCGATGAACTCAGCACGGACGAACTGTACCGTGAGATTCGCCGACTGACGGTGGAACGCAATTTTTGTTGCTTAAGCTCCTGGGTGGCTCGTTCCACTTTGGCTGAGCTCCATGTATTTCACAGAGCCCTTCGGAAAATCCTTGCGAACCAAAAGCACTTCATCAACCTGTCACGTCAGTGACACGACAGTGTCATCTCTCAGCTTTACCGTTCAATTGTAACTCGCAATACGGCGAGCTTATTTATTGCAAAAGGTGATCCTGTGGCGCCAACTCAATCAACCAATGTGATGCTTCGAGTCGAGAGTATGGGCGTAACCTACCCGGGAAACGTCCTCGCGCTCAAACCCACCAACGTTCACTTTCACAAGGGCGAATTCACCGTGCTACTGGGACTTTCAGGCGCGGGTAAATCCACTCTGCTTCGTTCACTGAATCACCTGGTTAAGCCCACAACCGGGAAGGTTGTGTCTGGCGAGTTTGGTGAACTGACCAACCGTAGAATCCTGCGACAGCACCGCAGCCGCACCGCCATGGTGTTCCAGCATCACCAGCTGATCGAACGATACACCGCGTTACAGAATGTGCTGACAGGCAGACTTGCGTATCACGGTACTTGGCGAAGCCTGCTTCCCCTGCCCCGGCAGGACCTGGAGTTGGCTCTGCAATGCCTCGACCGCGTAGGTCTGGCTGACAAAGCGCTTTCCCGAGTAGATCAGTTGTCCGGCGGCCAGCAGCAGCGGGTTGGAATCGCCAGAGCATTGGTGCAGCAACCATCCATGATTCTTGCCGATGAGCCCGTTGCCAGCCTGGATCCGGCCACTTCTGAAAAGGTACTCGGCCTACTGCGCGATATTTGTCAGGAAGATGGAATCACCGCGGTTATTTCCTTGCACCAATTGGAATACGCCCAGCGTTTTGCAGACCGGATCATCGGCCTTTCGAACGCTCATATCGTTTTTGACGATGCTCCTGAAAACCTGAAATCGAAACACCTGGACGAGATTTACCACCGTTCACCCAGCGTGGTAGCTGCGGAAGGCAAACCAGCCATCCATAAACCTAAGACCACCCCGATAACGACAGACGTACTGGAGATAGCACAATGAAGACAATGATTCACTCTTTGCTGGCTCTGATAATGATGCTCGGCATCCATTGGTCAGCCCATGCCGCAGATACAGACCCTGATCTTTTGAAAGTTGCCTTGCTGCCGGATGAGAACGCGTCAGAACTGATCAAGCGAAACCAACCTTTGAAGGATTACCTGGAAACCACTCTTGGTAAGGAAGTAGAACTGATTGTTACCACCGATTACTCCTCCATGATCGAAGCCATGCGTTTTGGCCGAATTGACCTGGCTTACTTTGGTCCGTTGTCCTATGTGATGGCCAAGAGTAAGAGTGACATTGAACCCTTTGCCGCCATGGTGGTAGACGGGAAGCCGACTTATCGCTCCATCATTATTGCCAATGCGGACTCTGGCGTTGGCTCCTTCGCGGATATCAAAGGCAAGAAAATGGCCTACGGTGACCGCGCATCCACTTCCAGCCACCTGATCCCCAAGACCGTACTCCTTGAGAAGGCAGAGCTCGAAGCCGGAAAGGACTATGAGGCTCATTTCGTCGGTAGCCATGACGCTGTTGCGGTTAACGTCGCCAATGGCAATGCCGACGCCGGAGGGTTGTCCGAAGTTATCTTCGAGCATGTGATGGACCGCGGTTTGATTGATCGGAGCAAGGTCAAAGTGCTGGGCTACAGCGGTGACTTTCCTCAATACCCCTGGGCCATGCGTTCGAACCTGGCCCCTGAGCTGAAGAGCAACATTCAGAAAGCCTTTCTGCAGATCGATGACCCGGAGATTCTCGACAACCTGAAGGCTGAGGGATTCGCGGCAATTACCGACGAAGATTACGATGTCATCCGCGCTATGGGTGGCCTGCTCAATCTTGATTTCGCAAAAATGTGAGGAGTGCCCCATGAACTATACAACGACGGAACCGGCGACTCTGTCGCCGGCCCCGTCGGCCTCCGTGCTGGATGAGCACGCGAAAGGCTGGCGGAAAAAACTCAGACAGTCGCTGTTAGTGCTGCTCATCATTTTTGTCGCAAGTTGGTACGTAGGGCTGCTCAATTTCAATACACTTGCCAATGGCGTGCCAGCCATAGGCACACTCATTGGCGAATCTCTTCCACCTGACTTCACCAATGTGGCCAGCTGGGTGTCGCCGTTAATCGACACGCTTGCGATGAGCATTGCCGGTACTGCCATTGCAGTAACCTTGTCTGTGCCACTGGCATTCCTGGCTGCGCGCAACACCTCTCCACATCCGGTGGTGTTCCAAGTAACTCGAACCCTTTTAAACGGTTTGCGTTCAGTCCCGGAACTGATCATGGGCATCATCTTCGTGGCTGCTGTTGGTTTTGGGGCGTTGCCTGGCGTACTGGCGCTCGGTCTTCACTCCATTGGCATGGTTGGAAAGTTTTTTGCCGAAGCGATTGAGCATGTAGATGAGGCGCCAGTGGAAGCGGCCGATGCTGCCGGCGCTACTCGCTTGCAGGTGCTCTATCACGCCGTGCTGCCACAAGCACTTCCTCAATTCGCGGACGTGTCCATTTATCGCTGGGAATACAATTTCCGTGCCTCGACCGTAATGGGCATGGTGGGTGCCGGTGGTATTGGCTTCGAATTGATGGGCTCGCTGAGAATCATGCAGTATCAGGAAGTCAGCGCCATTCTCATTGTCATCTTGTTGATGGTCACCGTCGTGGACAGTCTCAGTGGCCGCCTTCGTAAGAAATTCAAATAAGGAACGTCGATGAAACCCAAGGTTGTGATAACCCATAAGATCCATGACAGTGTTCTGGATGAACTTGCCCAAGATTGCGAGCTGGTCACCAACCAATCCGGCGCCACGTTGCCCCAGGAGGAAGTGGCTGCGCGCGTTGCAGACGCTGATGCGATGATGGCGTTCATGCCAGACCGAGTTGGAGTGGAGTTCCTACAGGGGTGTCCGCGCTTGAAGGTGATTGGTGCAGCCCTGAAAGGCTATGACAACTTTGATGTGGATGCCTGCACGCGTCATGGGGTTTGGCTGACATTTGTACCGGATTTGCTAACCGTGCCTACTGCAGAGCTAACGGTCGGGCTGACGATCAGTCTCACCCGACAAGTCAAGGCGGCGGACCATTTCGTTCGATCCGGTGAATTTACTGGCTGGACACCACGCTTCTATGGGCAGGGGATCGAAGGCTCACGGATTGGTATTGTGGGTATGGGGGCCATCGGCCAAGCGGTGGCGCAGCGCCTGAACGGATGGGGAGCGGATTTAATCTATTCCCAGCCGGAACGTTTACCCGTGCAGCATGAGCAGGCACTGGGTTTGTCCCATACTCCCCTCAAGATGCTGCTGGCCCAGTCAGATATTGTGATCCTGGCACTGGCGCTCAATGAGCAAACCCTCCACACCATTAATCGCGAAACGCTAACAGGAATGAAACCGGGCGCATTCCTTATCAATCCCTGCCGTGGATCTGTGGTGGATGAGGGTAGTGTTCTGCAAGCGCTTCAATCCGGTCAGTTGGGGGGGTACGCCGCTGATGTGTTTGAGATGGAAGATTGGGCGAGAGAAGATCGTCCGAGGGAGATCGCCCAGGGGCTCAGGGCCCACCCCAACACGCTGTTTACTGCTCACATCGGATCGGCAGTCAGCCAGGTGCGTCTGGCTATCGAGCAACGCGCTGCTCGGAACATTCTGCAAGTGCTTCGGGGTGAGCGGCCGGGTGATGCGATCAATGATCCCAGTGGCCGCGAGAGCGGCCCATGCTGAATCTTGTCTGGCTGAAGAGTTTCGTGGCGGTGCTGGACCACAACGGGTTTCAGGCCGCAGCCCGCCAGTTGGACATCGCACAACCCACACTGTCCCAGCACCTTCAAAAACTCGAAAACCAACTTGGCGTTTTATTGGTCCACAGGGGGCGCTCTGGCTGTGAGCCAACCCGGGCTGCCTTAACCTTGTTGCCTTTTGCCCGAAGTCTGCTCCGGCTGGAGGAGCAGGCGAGATCTTCCATTATGGAGGCTCGACTTCGCGTTGGGGCGAGCTCCAATATTGGGATTTATATGCTCCAGCCCTACATCCGTCGTTACAAGGAGCTGGGCGTAGGGCCCGAGGTGGATGTGGTAATAGATTCCAATCCGACTATTGCACGGCATTTATCGGACGGTGAGCTGGACGTGGCGATTATGGAGTGGTGGCATGATCTACCCGGATTCCATGCTCAGGCGTGGCGTAACGAGCCCGTTGTTCTAATCGTTCCGCCTGGTCACCCGTTAGCCCGTCGAACCGATATCGACCGCGATACGCTGTCTAACATGGCTCTGATCGGCGGCGAACCCGGCACCGGCACTGGCCGGCTTTTGGCGACCTACTTCGGTGAGCATGGGCCATTTCCGACGGTATCTATGCAGCTGGGTAGCACCGAAGCCGTCAAGCAAGCGGTTAAGGTCGGACTTGGCGCATCGTTGGTGCTTGAAAGTTCTGTACGGGAGGAGGTCCAAAATGGAAGTCTGGTGGCTATTCCCGTGAGTGAGCCTGGCCTTAGCAAGGAGCTGATGGTGATTTATCCGAGCAGCCTGGACAAACACAGGCCAGTATACTCGTTTGTTGGGCATCTCTGTGAATAGCTATTGGGTCCACCTCACGCATATCTAGCTGGGAATGCAGATACTGAGCCTCACGCTCACTTCGACAACGCAGTATTCCGTCATCTGCATATCGGCAGAATGGGATATCCGGATGACGAACGGTCAGCCAACGATCCAATGCATAATGCAGAAACAGGTTTGCCAGAACTGGCGATAACGGGCCACCTTGTGGTGTGCCAACGTTCCGTCGTTCCTGCTTACCATCTTTCGTCTGCATCGGTGCCGTTAGCCAGCGCCTCACATACAGCAGCACCCAGGATTCAGAGCAATGGTGGTCAAGAGCCTTGAGCAATAGCTCATGATCAATATGATCAAACAAGCCACGGATGTCATACTCCAGCACCCAGTCCCTTTCCCAGCACCGCTTTCGCGTGATCACAAGCGCATCATGCGCGGATTTCCCGCACCGATACCCGTACGAGTCCACATGAAAGACAGGTTCCAGGATAGGTTCCAGCGTCATAGTAACCACAGTTTACGCTATACGATCGCTAACCGTGGGTACCCCGAGCAATCTTTCTCCTCCACTTTTCTTCGGAATTGGAACTGCTTTGACGGACGGTGGGAAATAGCTACCGGAGGACATCCGATTCCAAATTAGATAGAGGTTCTTACTCAAGTCTCGATCAAAGTCCTGAATCGTCTGGCCATCTACACCGGCCGCACCTCGATTTGATTTAACGCGCTGATACGCCTTCCATACCTGGCGCTTGGAATTTTTTTCTCTAATTGCGGAAATACCGAAATTAGATAAAACACAGCACGCCCCTCAGTTAGTAATATGGCTGCCCGATATCCCGGAATGATTATGAAGCGGAGATTGGTGTTGGCTTCATTTATGTTTTTTGATGCGCCTTAATAGAATGATGGTACCAATTCAGCCGAAGGCGAAACTGGAAATGAATACAACGGCAAAGCAGGCCGTCAGCCTGCTTTGCGTCTGCGTGAAGATAGGAATTAGTGCCCCTGCCCTCCAGCAGCGCCATGCACGCCCTCTATATAGTGAATGTAATTGACGTAGTCAGCGACAAAGGCACGCCCCTTATCGCTGCTTTGATCAGCCATGGCCCTTGCACGCTGAGCCTCATGATAACGCTCACGAATACCGTTCTCGATCTTGCGGGTTATATTTGCCACGAGGCGATCAATTTGCCCGTTTTCCAACGCCGCATCCGCCGCCATTAAACCCGGATCAATCTGTCCGGAAGGCTTGATGCCGGTAAAGGGTGCGCCTTCGGAGGCACGATGAACCTCAACGAGCGTCGAGAACAGATGCTGATCGGCAATGTTTTTCGCAGTTTCGCTTTGCCCGCGGACTTGGCGCACATCGGCGAATACCCTTTTGATTTCGGCCTCATCCTTTGCCGGCACCCATTTGAGCAAGGGCTTAACATTGCCTGACTCCAGTGCCGCACGGGCTTCGGTAATCACGGGACCGTCCAGAGCATCACAATGAGCTTGGGCGCTACCGGCAAACATCAGGCTGAAGATTGCTGCGGCCACTGCGGGAACAGCGGTTTTGCGTAATTTGGTTTTCATACATGACCTCTTCATATTGCGTTGAGCTTCACGAGCACCGGGTTTGGTGTCGCTTGGCAATCAGAGTACGGAAGGGAGGTCAAAGAAGCGTTCTCAGGTACGAAACCGAACCGATTCCATGGTTTGGAAATAAAATATATAATTCAAAAGGATAGAGGTTTCAGTATCGGGTGAGAGCGTACTCGAACGCCGGGTAGCCAGGTTCAGGATCGTGGCTAGGGTCGGATATCGCCCTGCAGGGCTCGTCGGCGATATTCACTGGGGGTAAATCCTGTCTCTTTCTTGAAAGCAGTGTTGAATACGGACTTCGAGTTGAAGCCAGAGTCATACATAGTTTGCAGAATATTTGCCTGATTGGCTGCATCGGCCAGGCGCGATTTCGCCTCGTCGATGCGATAGCGACTGACGAACTCAAAGAAATTGCAGCCAAAGCCTTGGTTAATGGCCCGTGAAACCTCTCTTGAAGGGGCGCCCAATTTCCGTGAAAGTTGTTCCAGGGTCAGGTTGGGGTGCAAGTGGGGCTTTTCCTGGTGCATTAACTGTTGGAGCCTGACCTTTAAAGTTTGATCAAACTGCGGCGTGGGCTCTTCTTCCAGCAAGGCGGCCTGGTCTGCTGCCAATCCAGAGAAAACAACGGGTTGGCGAAGAGAGTTTATCATCAGAAAATTGATGAAAATGAAGCCCGTTACAGCGCCAGCGCCGGCCACCCACTCGGTTCCAGGCACGCTTCTAAACACATGCGCTGTAAGGCAGTACATCATGCTCACGGTCCAAGCCACTGCATAGCCGATCAGAAGCGTCCGTAACCACGCAAGTTGTTTGTTTTCAATACTCGAGAAAATCTGTCGAATACCAAGGCCGAAACGGTTAATCGCACGAATCGTCGCGTACAGGTAGCCCAGAAAGACCGCGTGAATAGCGACTGCAAGAAGGGGAGAGGTAAGTACGCCCGGGTGGTCCCGTTCAAGCAGAATCTGAACTTTGGTCTCGCTTGGCTGTAAATAATATTCAATCAGAAAAATTGCGCCGACCACCCAGAAGAGCAACGTGTGCACGAGATGCTTCCCGCGTAACTGGAAATTCTGATACATCAGCGATTGCGCATATAGATAGAGCGAGCCGGCTTGTAGAAGTCCGATGAGTGTTCCGAGGTAGGCGAAGTTTGGGTACTGGAGCGCAAGCCCGCTGCCATAGAGGAAGATCTCTCCCAGCCCGGCGGCGAAGAACACCAGAGTGGCAACCAGGAGTCGGTTAGATATGAGCCCACTGTTGGATGGAAGTAGGAGAAAAACGGCAAGAGCCAGCGATTGAATGATGCTCGTCAGCAGCACAATGTCGGTGAGTGTCAGATACATGCCAGATTCAGCTCCGCTTCAAAACCATCCTGCCGTCCTGTTGCCGGCGATCTGAGATGCAGGGTCATGCCGGCACCTTTAGCAATCGCATCGGCAATCGCGAGGCCCAGGCCAGAACCTGCAGCGTCCGTTTTGGCGCGTGCAAACCGGTTTCTTAAAAGAGCGAGCTGTTCCGGTGGCACTCTTGCACCGCCATTGCAGACCCTTAAAACCCCATTATCGTTCAGGTTGATCTTCACCGGCTCGCTACGGGAACCATGCTTAAGGGCATTCTCGATCAGGTTACGCACCAGGATGGCGAAGGCATCGGGATCAAGAAAGGAGTTCACTTCGCGCTCCGGCAGGGATAAAACAACTCGCCCGGGTGCCTGGGCCTCAAAATCCCGGGCAATCATCGCGAGGATGGGCACAAGATCCTGCTGACTTTGTGAGAGTGCACCGCCACCTTCTGCTTTTGCCAACTCGAGCAGTTTTCCGGACAGCACCGAGAGACTGCGTAACGCTTCTTCAATTTCTGCAACATCATTCTTGAGATAATCATCGGGCATTCTGGTTTTCAGTCGCTGCACTTTGGCAAGCGCTGTTGCCAGGGGAGTTCGCAGTTCATGGGCACTGTTGGCGGTAAAGCTGCGTTCTGATTCGAGAGCACGATGCAAACGCTCAAGCAGCCGGTTGATGGCACCGGCGATTGGTTCAAATTCACGGGGTAACTGCTCTTCTACAACAGGGGACAGATCTCCCGCGCCGCGGGATTCAATGTCTTGCTGAAAATCGACCACCTTACGAAGGGAAAGCCGGACAATCCACCAGACACCCAACAGGCTGACCGGAATCAGCACCAGTAAAGGCAACAGTAAGGCTAATCCCGCCTCCAGAGCGGATTCACGCCGGTGCGCCAAGGGTTCGGCCACTTCAAGATAGATGGTATAGCTGACTGCAGATACGCCATATAGCCGGTGGGTCAGAGTATCTGAAAACCCTTCCGCGGGGGTCCTGCTAAACACGCCAGGGTCGGCATCGTGGGACTGGAGCAGAATATTTCCAGCTTCGTCCCGTACCAGATAGGTCAGGTATTCGTCATGGTCTTTCAGGGCTGGGGCCTTTTGATTGCCCGCGCCGTTCTCACGGTTCAGGATGTCGGTGACCGCCAGTGGCAGTATGCGCTGGGCGGTTTCTTCCAGGGCACTGTCGAAGACCTCGTTCATTTCATGCTGTGCCACCAGTCCCGAAGCGGTCACGCCCAACAGCCAGAGTAGGGTGACACCGAGTGTCAGGCCGATACCGAGTGTTTTTTGCAGGCTGGTTCTAGTGGTCATGTGTTTCCAGGCGATAGCCCATTCCCCTGACGGTTACGATAGCGTCCCGCCCCAGCTTTTTACGCAGACGGCTGACATAAACTTCGATGGTGTTACTTTCGATTTCGGCCCCGAAAGCGTATAGACGATCCTCCAGTTGCGATCGCGATAACAGCATTCCGGGTCGCTGGATAAAGCCCTCAAACAATGCCCACTCCCGTGCCGTAAGTTCTACCGGCAGGCCGTTGCGACTGATGCGGTGATCGCCAAGATCAATCATCAGCTCGCCCACTTGTATGATCGGGCTTGGATTGCCGCGATATCGGCGAGCCACCGCGGCCACGCGGGCCGACAACTCCGAAAGATCAAAGGGTTTGACCAGGTAGTCGTCAGCACCGGCATTCAATCCTTCAATCCGGTCAGACACCTGATCCCTGGCGGTCAGAATGATCACCGGTGTTGTTATTCCGGTAGCCCGGATCGTTCGCAAAAAGCCGAAGCCATGGCCGTCGGGCAGCATCAGGTCCAGCAGAATCAGGTCGTAGGCTGTGGTCCTGATACTCGCCTCAGCAAAGCGCAGAGTTTGCACCCAGTCCACGGCGTGGCCGTCGTCCGCAATCTGATCCCGGACCGCCTCGCCCAATCCCGCCGTATCCTCCACCAAAAGAACCCGCATTGTTCACCTCTGACCCAGCCCTGAAATCAAGATACTACAGCTCGAACCTGACAACAGCCTGAATGGTCAATAACGCTTCGATCTCTCTTCACCGACCTTCAGCTGGCTGTCAGGTTTGGGCGCTAGCCTTCGGGGGAATATTCCAGGTACCGATCGCAGGAGATGTGATGATGCGGATGATTTTTCCTTTCGTTGTGTTGGTTTTGGGCCTATGGGCCTGGAACCTCTTTGCAGGTCCTGGGGCCGGTTCTCCCTGGGCAGTCTATGACCAGAGCCTGCTGCTCAGTGGGCTGTTATCCATTGCTCTGATGTCACTAGCCATGATGTTGGCACTGCGCCCAGCCTGGTTGGAGAGACCGCTGGGCGGGTTGGATCAGATCTATCGCACCCACAAATGGGCGGGCATTCTGGCAGTGGTATTCGCCGCCGCCCATTGGCTGATTGAAATGGGTGACGATGTAATAGAGTCGGTGTTCGGAAAAGCCGGCAAGCTGCACGATCAGGATTATTCCGGGTTCATCGACACCATGCGCGATGCGGCGGAAGAGGTAGGGGAGTTCGCCATCTATCTGCTGTTCGCCATGCTGCTGATCACCTTGTTGCGCAAGTTCCCCTACAAATACTGGCGCTATTTGCATCGCGGCATGCCGGTGCTTTATCTGTTGCTCGCTTTCCACGCGGCGTGGCTTACTCCGCTGCAATGGTGGCAGCAGCCAATCGGTGTGCTGATGGCCATTTTGCTCTTTGGCGGCAGCATCGCCAGCGGGCTATCCCTGACCGGCAGAGTTGGTCGTCGTCGCCAGGTTCGCGGCATGGTCACCGCGATCAAAACACCAGACCGGGACGTCACCGAAGTTACCTGCCACATGGGGCCGGCATGGCCCGGTCACCGTGCGGGGCAATTCGCCTTTGTGACCTTCGACCGACTAGAGGGCGCGCACCCGTTCACGATTGCCAGTGCCGATAGGGAAAATGGCACGGTTACGTTCATCATTAAATCGCTCGGCGACTTCACCCGCAATCTGAGCCAAAAAATCAGCGTGGGGCAAACCGTAAATATAGAAGGCCCTTACGGCTGTTTTAACTTCGATCGCCGCAACCGCAAATCCCACCAGATCTGGATAGCCGGTGGCACCGGGATCACGCCGTTTCTGGCCTGGCTCGAAGCTCTAAGCAGCGCCACCGACGCCACCGTGCCTGAAGCCGATCTGCATTACTGCACGCGCAACGCCGGCCAGGATCCCATGGTGGATCGACTTCGGGCGCTTTGCGATGGCTTTCCCGGGATACACCTCGAGATTCATGACAGCAGCAAGGGGCAGAGGTTGTCTGCCGAGACGTTGTCTACCAACGGACGCTCGGCAGCAGGCGCAGAGGTCTGGTTCTGCGGCCCGGCAGGGCTGGGGGAAGCCATTAGAAACGGCTTGCGGGCAGCACCCTTCCGCCTGACTCGCTTCCATAAAGAAGCTTTTCAGTTCCGCTGAAATGGCCTCGTTTGTTCAGGTCGTTGTCAGGTTAGCGCCTTAGAGTGGATTTAACACAACCAGCAGGAGAGACACCATGAAGACCAAACCCATTATTCTGAGCCTGTCTTTGTTACTTCTGAGCGGTACCGCAGTGGCCGATGACGACTGCGATGATCCGGTGGCGAGTTGGCAGCCCCGTGAAAATCTGCGTGAAAAGCTGGAAGCCGAAGGCTGGACAGTTCACCGAATAAAGGTTGACGACGGTTGTTATGAAGTCCGGGGCCTCGATGCCGATGGGGTCAGGGCAGAAGCCTCTTTCGCGCCCGCTTCATTGACCATGATGAAATGGGAGCGTGAAGACAGTGACGATGAGGAGAGGGACCGCGGCAACAGGAAAAATGGACAGGACAATCCCAAAAGTCAGGCGCCACGCAACGGCATCGTCAAGGGGCGTCCCACGGTTACCGTTGAGTAACTGAGCGAATTTGCCCTGTTCCTTTAACGTTCATCAGGTTTTTGGAGACCATTTATGAAAACGTTTGTTCTCACTTGCAGCCTTTTCGCCGCCTTGGCTTTACCGGTATTCGCCCAGGCCCGTGACGTGACCTTCACTACGGAACTACAGAATTACGGCGGCGATGGAGCCTATCTGGCGCTGTATCTTACCGATGCCGCCGGAGAGTATCAGGGTACCCTTTGGGTTTCCGGGAAGAAATCTAAATACTACAAACACCTGGGAGGCTGGGCCCGGGGCAGTGGGCTTGATCCTGCAGAGTATGACGGCTTGACTGGCGCCAGTGTTACCAGTGGCCGCACGCTGAAAGTGACTCTGAACCTCGATGATTCGCTGATCGACAACGGCTATGAGGTTCGAGTCGACTCTGCTGTTGAAGATATGCGCGATATCAGAGCCGATGTGATAGCCCCCCTGACCACCGAAGGGTCCGGAAAGCCGGTTTCAGGACGTGGTTACGTGCGCGCTCTGACCTACGAGCTTCAATAATTCACCAGGAGCATCGGCTATTATGTTGCGCAAGTTCCACAGTTTACCGGGTTTGCTTGCAGGCGTGTTCCTGATCGTTCTCTCGGTCACGGGAGCTGTGTTGGCTTTGGCTCCGACGCTGGATAGAGTGTCAGCGGTCATTCCGGCTTCCGGTGAAGTCAGTATTGCCGAGCTGGCAGACCGGGTCGTTGCTCACTATCCCGGGACTGAGCAGATCGTGCGAGAGCCTTCTGGCAAGGTCATTGTCTATTACAGCCGTGACGGCCAGGCCGGTGCGGATCTGGTGAATCCGGTAACAGGTGAGGGCACGCCCTACGAACCTTCCGCATTCTTTGGCTGGATCAAGGATCTGCATCGTGCGTTTATGCTGGATGATGCCGGTAGAGCGCTGGCCGGCGTATTGGCTGTTTTGATGGTGCTTCTGTGTCTTTCGGGAATATTTTTGATAGCCCGGCGTACCGGGGGTTGGAAGAATATATTAAGACCGCTTTCCGGCTCAGGCGGGAAACGAATCCATGCCGAGCTGGCCCGGTTTGCCGTGCTCGGCCTACTGTTATCCGCACTGACCGGTAGCTATATGTCGGCACAGCGCTTTGGTTTGCTGCCGGAAGCGCCTGACACAGGGCCAGGGTTTCCGGCTGAGGTCTCGGGCGGGCAACCATCGCCTGTGGGCACCTTAAAAGCGCTAGGCAATTTCGATCTTGGCGAACTCCGGGAACTGGTGTTTCCCTATCCCGGTGATCCGCAGGACGTCTATTCGCTGTCAACCGCCGGCGGCTCCGGATTCGTGGACCAGGCTACGGGCGAGTTGCTGCAGTTCCAGCCGCGCTCTGACAGCGGCGTATTGCAGGACTGGATTGTACGTTTGCACACCGGTGAAGGCCTATGGTGGCTTGGCCTGATTCTTGGCGCTGCGGCACTGACTGTGCCAGCTCTCTCGATAACAGGTGCAACCATCTGGTGGCAGCGTCGCCGGTCTTCAGGGCAGCTTCCTGACAACGCCGATGCCGCTCAGGCGGATACAATTATTCTGGTCGGCTCCGAAGGTAATGCCACCTGGGGATTTGCCCGGGAACTCCATAGCAGCCTGAATAAGGCCGGTTTCCGCGTGCATTGCAGCGAGATGAATGCCCTGGCTAAGCAGTATCCGCAGGCTTCCAGGCTGTTCGTGCTGACTTCGACATACGGCGATGGTGATGCACCCGCATCGGCCCGGCAGTTTATGGCCAGGCTCAAAGAATTCCGGGCTGAGAAGAACCTGCGATACACGGTACTGGGTTTTGGTGACCGGCAGTTTCCGAACTTCTGTCAGTTTGCCTTGTCGGTGGATACTGCGCTCGCCGGTAAAGGCGTCAGCCGTTTGCACGCCATTGAACTGATTGATCGGTGTTCTGCCTCGCAATTCAGTGAGTGGGGAAACCGGGTTGGTGAGGTTATCGGTACTCCGCTTTTCTTGAACTACTGTGCATTGCAGCCAGCAACGGTCAAACTGGAACTGGTAGAAAGGGCGGATTACGGGATTGCGGTTCAGGCGCCCACCAGTATCTTCCGGTTCAAACCGGCGGAGCAGGGCGGATGGCTAACGGCTTCTCCAAGAAGATTTAAAGCGCTGCCACCGTTCGAGGCGGGAGACCTTTTGGGGGTTATTCCCCCACACGGTCAACCCCCGCGGTTCTACTCGCTCGCGTCCTCGGCAAATGACGAAATTGTTGAGATATGCGTCCGTAAGCAGGCCGGCGGTCTTTGCTCCGGTTATTTGCATGACCTCAAGCCGGGTGATTGTATCGATGGCTTCATCCGCCCCAATCCAGGCTTTCGGCCAGCTACAGGTAGCCAGCCAGTTATCCTAATCGGTGCAGGTGCCGGCATTGGTCCGTTAACCGGTTTCATCAGAAACAATACCAGTTGCAACCCTATGTATCTGTACTGGGGCGGTCGCGATGCCAGGTCAGATTTTCTCTACCAACCTGAGCTTGGGCGCTATCTTGAGGATCATCGACTGAGCGGGCTGAACACAGCCTTCTCAAGAACAGACGAGCGCGCCTACGTGCAGGATAAGCTCAAACAGGATGAATTAGCCGTGCGACAGATGGTTAACACCGGTGCGCAGATACTGGTCTGTGGTGGCCGGGATATGGCGGCGGCTGTGCGGCAGGTTATAGAAGACATTCTCAAACCCTTGCACATCGATATTGAAACTCTGAGAGGCCAGGGACGTTATCTTGAAGATGTATATTGACAGATAAAGTGACAAGGTCGAACTGAGCCTATAATCCCAAAGCACCAAATCGCGTCCTGAACAGGAAGCTGAAAGATGCCATCCACAGAAAATGAAAGACTGCTCAGCGAGCACCAGCCTAATGCCGTTCGTGCACGGCTTGCTGGTCCCGTTAAGGCCTCGACGCTACCAGATGCTGTGCTTGGCGGCATCGATGGCTGCGTTACAACGTTTGCGGTTGTATCGGGTGCGTTCGGCGCAGGTTTCTCGCCACAGGTTGCGTTGGTACTCGGCTTTGCAAACCTGATTGCAGACGGCTTCAGCATGGCGGTAAGTAATTACGAAGCGGGCCAGGCGCAGTTGAATCAGATCAAATTTGCTGAACGCACAGAACGTGAACATATCCGTGCTGTGCCAGAAGGTGAACGTGAGGAAATTCGCCAGCTGTTTCAGGCGAAGGGATTCGACGGCGAATTGCTGGAGCAAGTAGTGGAGGCTATCAGTCGTAATCCCGATGTGTGGGTAGCAACCATGTTGCGAGAAGAGTACGGACTCTCGGGTGCCGGACTCAGCCCACGCCGAGCCGCGTTGACTACCTTCGCCGCATTTTTGTCGGTTGGTGCTTTACCTTTACTGCCTTATGCCATCCCGGGTATGGAGAGTCAGATTCAGTTCCTGACGAGTCTTGGTTTGGCAGGCGTCGTCTTCTTGGGTATCGGAATGCTTAAAAGTATCGTCTATGGCTTACCAGCAATGCGATCAGGACTCCGGACTTTGATCATGGGTACGGCCGCAGCGGGGCTGGCGTTTGCTACTGGGCATTTTGCGCAGGGGTTATTGGGGGGTTAGTTCTTCAGCGGTGAATAGACAATTTAACATAATATTCCCCTAAGAGCTGATATTCATTCGCGTACCCGCTATTGGAATTAACGGCGGATTTCTCGCTCTGTTCGCCCAATGAGTGTAGTTGCAGAATTGAATTTTTAAAGCACAACTCATGCTGAAATGAAAATTATTTAGCAAGGGCCAGTCGTCGACTAATTACTGCGCAACTTTATGAATTGTGGAAAAAATGGTGTCGATATCATTGATGCCAAAGGCTTAGCGTACAATTTTTTCCGTTTCGTGAACTGACCCCAATGAGTCCATCATCATTGGAGAGGACATCGAAGTGACCGTAACCCTGATCGATACCAACCGAATCAGACTGATGATAGAGGCCCCCTCCCATGTTCCAGTGCATCGTAAAGAGGTGTTTCTGCGATTGAAGCAGGAGGAGTTACAAAAATCGGGGCCGGACTCACTCACATATCGAGGGAAAAATCTTCTGCGTAAAATCGGCTTTTCTAAGTGATCATCCTACCGGTTTTCATCATGCCCAATCTTACTAGGTTGACCGTGACATTTATCTTTGTTTGATTGTTCTACGCTCAGTCGCTGATTGTTGTCCATAAAGATCGAAGGCAGACTCTCTTTTGAGTCTACGTATTTTCTGGCCGACCGGACATCTCGCCAGCCGACCCAATGCATTAATTGGGACCACGACGCGCCCTGATCAATCAACCAATCTGAGACGCCACGACGCATCGAATGCGAACTGAAATGTTCCGGAATGTGCGCTCCATTCTCGCGCGCCTCGTCAAAAACCCTCTTCAAAATTTTATTGATGGAATTCGAGTTAAGGCCATCAGACCAAACCGCCCCCCAGCGGTCGACTTTACTGAACAAGAACTGGTCTTTAATTGTTTCAGAGCCGATATCGAGTCCCCCAAATCTGTCCTCGATCCACTCGGAAATTGCGTAAATAGGGCATAGTTCCGATAAAGCAACAAGCGTTACCTCTCGCCCCGAACTGCTGCGGTCGGCCTTTGAGGTGGGAATCATCACCGTCAATTTTGGCGGATGACTTCTCCAATCAAAAGTCAGGTGGGAAAGCCGTATATTCACCAACTCGCTCCCTCGAAGACCAAACCAAAATGCCGTGAGTAGCATGGCCCTGTCCCGCGAATAACGGCGCCACTCCCGATTAGCCGCACCTTCTTGACGATTTCTTTTATCCGCAAGAAAGCTCACTGTTTCCCTGAGGGTGTCTAAAGGCAGAGCATTCGCCTGTTTCTGGCTGGCATTATGGAATTTCCGAATTCCTCGCATGGTTTCTAGAACGAGTTTGCTCTTGTTCGGGTTAGAGCCGGTCATCTCTTCGTGCCACTTGCCAATCAATGAGCGGCGCTGTTCCAACGTCGCCACTTTCAGTGTCCCGGCATAATGACTCAGATAAAGAGACAGATCATGTGGCGTGCAAGGGAAGGGGCCTTTATACACTTCCCGATAATGCTTAATCGCGTTAGCGGTGGCGATCTCGGTGTTGGTGCTCCGCGCAGCTTCTAGGTATTTATTGAGCTTTGACTGGTCTGGGTGCCCCGGAGAATGGGACAAGCTCTCATCTTCCAGGCCCCGTTTACGCTCATTACCCTGACTTTCGTAGGATCCATTTCTGGTCATTTCACAGGCTCCCGCTGCGCTTACTTGTCCGCAAGTGAATTTCAATTTGTAACATTCAGAAGGCCCGACACAGGCCGCCACTCTGATGAGGGAGTTGCACCAGATTGGCCCGAAAATCCCAATGCCCGTAGCCAGTCCTTGCATCAACGAAAACCTGCCTTTTACGGTCTTCCGGGAGATCGAAGAACTGAGGTTTTGGATTTAGCGTTCCGGCTAAGGTTTGCCAACGATCAGTGATACGAAGCCGGCACCTGGCTGCTGTGTACATAGTCAGAAACAGCTCCTCCGCATGCGCAGCCGGAGCGGTCTCAATGAGCAGCTCCGGAAGCCCAATTTTATCAAAACCAACCGTATAGCTGAGACCATCTACATGCCGGACGTGTAAACCTAAACGGTGAATGCTCGCGCGAATGTCATTCGCATGCAGTTCCAGGCCGTTCTCGAAGTAAGTTAAATCCATCAGCAGCTCTCCATTGACTGTATCAATATCCACCGTACCCCAGTAATCAGAACCGACAAGGTACCCCCGCTGAATGCCATACAGACTGGCACCAGGCCCAGTCAGTTTCTTCATCGCCATGTAACCAGGTGCCAGGGATATTCGAAATGATCTTCACCTGTCTGCTTCATTTCATCGTGGTTTCGGATGACCCGATCCCAAAAGCCACGACTTAACCGCCCTACTCTCCCAATATATCATCAAGATGCGATAACCTTCTATTATCGAATCTTGATTTTTAACATAAAAAGAGGCCTTTTTCTTATTTCGTGTTTCTTTTCGTTCGTTTCGTTATACTATTCGTAGCAATGCCCAAAGATGAATGCCGGAAATTCGAAGAGCGCTAGGGATCAAACGCTGAAAAGTCACTAATTCATTGTTTTTGATCATTTTTTCTGTGTGGAGACTTACTGTCATGCCTAGACCAGCCAAAATCACTGAATCAGCCGTCGAATCAGCTGTGGCTGAGCTAAAAAGCACCCATACACCAGTCAACCCTTACCAGGTCCGCAAAATTCTTGGTGAAGGATCCATCGCCAAAATCGGTTACTTCCTGAAAGCTCTGGGACATACGACGGACTACAGCGCCGAAAAAGACGACCCCCTTACACTGAAGCTGGTCAACATGCTCAGGCCGGTTGCCCTTGAGCTGGATGAGCAGTCCAAAGAACGAATTCGACAAGCAACCCAACAGCTCAATACCGAGCTAGAAGAAAAAGCTACACTGGTAAGCAGTTTGGAGCGCCAGCTCGGGGACAAGCAGTCAGTAATCGACGAGTTTGAAGCAAAGTTAGAAAAAGCTATTGCGGAGAGGGATCTCAGTCGCGATAAGAGTCAAAAACTTGAAGTAGAGCTCGCCAGACTTGAGGAGAAAGTGATCCAACAAGCTGAGCAATTAGAAGCCGCAAAATCAGTAATACAGCAGAAGGAATCTGAAACGGCCGAAGCTCGCAACGAAATGAGAATCATCATTAAAGACAACAACATCGCGCGCCAGGCTATGCAGGAGAATCACGAGGCGGAAATCAAGATATACAAAGAAGAGCTGGATAAACGCAGTGAAGATTACAGTGCCCTTTCAGCAGAACTGGAAGCAGCCCGTTCAAGCAGCGAATCTCTACAGGAAAAGATACGTCAGCAAGGAATCGAAAAGGAAATCGCCAATAGCGAAGTTAAAAGTCTGAAGTCCGACGTCGTCAATAGGGAGCAGCAGATAGCATCCCTCAGAGAGCAAGTTAAGAAGGTCGAACAACGCCTCTCTAAAGAGCGTCATTCGCACCAGCTCGAAAAACAAGAATCCCAACAAGAGCTTTCTGCAATCAAGGCTCGTAACGTATCGCTGTCCAACGACAATACACGGCTAGAGAATGATTGCGCCTTTCTTCGGTCTTTGATTCAGAAGTTTCAGATCTCTAGTGATCAGACCGAAGATACTTCAGAAGACAGACGACCATAGCCAGCAGAGTAAACATCAGCGGCAATGACGATGCTTCTTAGCTCAGAGCTGTCCCAGGATTTCACCACGAATGGCCGATCTGAGATCATTGGCTCCGGGAACAATCACACTACGCAAAATTGGCGAGCCGGAAATCGATTCACGCGCGCGGCTGGCGAAGCGGTATAAATCCGGGCATCCCGAACTACTCTGTATGCGCCCTTTTGGAGCGCTAGCCGTTTTACCTGAGCTTAACTTCTTAGTTTGAGGTGCTGCCAGCGCCCCATTCTACAGCATACAGCACGCTCTGATGACACGACAGGCAATCCAAGTACATATTGGATTTAGATTTCCGGGTTTTAGTCGAGCTTGAGTTGCACGCTGGGCATGGCTGCTTAAGGGCAGTGTTCGTTAGGCATTTCTCACAGCGAATATAGTATCCGAAGCGACCGTACTGCGCCGAAAGCGCGGATGTCTCACCGCAATTTTTACAACATATACGAATGGCTGGCTGATTTTGGGTTTTCTTTGGCTCAACAACGCTGCCAGCCAACTTTATATCCGACCCCAAGCTTTGTTCGAGTGGTTGCTGGTAACCCCTTAAAAACTCGAAAATTCGCTCCATTTCATCACATGTGAAACGGGGCTCGGATTTGGCAAAGCTTTTCAGACCGCTGTTCGAAGCTTCTGTTAGCTCCTTGACCTTTTCAACTAGAAATTCTGATTTTACGATATGCTTTGATATATCCGAGGGTATGTTGTCACGATCTAACCGAGCAGAACTCGAAATAGCAATCACAGTTTTGTACTGTCGAAGACCAAAGCCTTTTTGTATGCCCAGGAGCTTTCCAAGTAGCTGCGTGCTGTTATCTCTAAGTAGAGCCTTCAGGTTATCAATCTGCATTGCTGCTTGCTGAACCGGGGAGGCGATGCCAAACCACTGATCTTTGTATGATCGCTCCCATTCACCTGCAGAATTCACGCGGACTGATCCCTGAATACTCTTGCTTTCAATAACAATAAATCCAGCCTTGTAGATAATTAAATGATCAATCTGGGAGGTAAATCCATTAATCTCGATCTTAAGATTGTTAAGAATTCTGTAGCTATCATCGTGTCCGAAGTATCGGTCAAGAAAATACGATACCTGTGATTCCTGTTTTTCTCCTGCCATCCTTCTGTAATCTGGCATTGTTGAACACTCCCTATGCTATTCGTTCGTAAAATGTGCTCACAGGTGAAAATTCATTTCCAATTGAACTTAGGCCAAGTACTCCAGTCCAGAATCCGAAATTTGAAGAAACTTTTGGGTAACCAGTTGGTTCAAGGCATTCTGAATCGCCACCTCATTGCCTTTGAGTTTCAGCTGGGCAGCGATGTGATTGCGTAAACTAGCAACTTTCTGGGGCCGCTTCGCCTTAGGTATGGAAGACAAATTCTTCATCAATGTCTGCGTGCCGCTTGAGGTTCCGGCAACCCTGAGTTGCTTGCAGGAGCGACCAAGGGTTTTAATGTGGGCGATAAGCGGAGAGAACCCAGCATCATTACTGACGACTTCAAAAGCAACTGACCGACCAGCTTCTGCGTCGAACTTCCCGAGGTAATAAGCAAGGTGAAAATCCAGGTTATTTGCCTGAGTAGCCTTTAATTGGATCACAACTAGATTGATTGGTTTGTCGTACTTCGTTTCCGCGAAATCTAGCTTCTTTTGCTGTGCTCCAAGAAAAATAATGATCCGCTCATACTCTGAGAGACTGATATCTCTCAGGTTTCCAACGTTCTCATAATCGATGAATGCCCACTTCATTCCATAATATCCTATGCTGATTAAATCCCTTTAACTGTCAATACGTACTCAATCAGTATCACGCCGGCGTAAGTCTGCTACACGACCAAGTGTCTTATCTTTCACTCCAAGTTTCTGAGCTGGTCTTTAATAATTGCTCTGATGTAGCTGTTGGGACAGTTGGTTTGGTAAGGATCCGTAAAGTCATTGACGAACGCATTCGTTATCTGGCTGATCCGATCCAGTTCGTCTGTTGAGAGATCGTTGAATAATTCTCCACTTTCCTCATGAATCAGAGACATTACAACATAGTGCGTATTCCGGCGAACGTGAACACTCAATCCGGTTGAACGTGAACACCTTTTTTCTTAACGCATTACCCACTGAGGTTTGTACCCCGGGTGTTCACGTTCAGTCAATTTCCTGAAGTCGTTTTCTCATAGATTCTCCCGATTAATGCTGGCACTGACACAGGCCAAGGCCGATGGCACTTACCAGAAAACCCTGAACCAGCTGAGCAAAATAAACCTGTTGATCCTGGACGACTGGGGGCTGGAAGCCCTGAGCCCGGCGCACCGAAACGACCTGAT
>NZ_DRGY01000038.1 GCF_011049865.1 Marinobacter antarcticus
AGATGTGTATAAGAGACAGGGTCATCGCCGAGCAATTCGGCACTCTGGAAAGCCTTTACCCCGGCAGGATTGATCTGGGCCTTGGCAGGGCGCCCGGCACAGACCCGGTAACGGCCCGCGCCTTGCGCCGCGACGGCGTGGGGGCGGAACAGTTCCCCGAAGACGTAGCACGGCTGCAATACCTGTTAGCACCTCTGCAACCGGGCCAAGCGGTTAAAGCCATCCCGGGTGCGGGCACCAATGTGCCAATCTGGCTGCTTGGCTCCAGCCTCTACAGCGCTCAGCTTGCCGCCATGCGCGGTTTGCCCTATGCGTTTGCGGGGCATTTCGCTCCGCGTCTGTATCGCGAGGCGTTAAAGGTTTACCGGGACAACTTTCAGCCGTCGGAACAATTGAAACAGCCCTATTCCATTTTGGCGCTTCCCGCCGTGCCCGCAGAATCCATGGAAGAAGCAGAGCATCTGGCAACCACCAGCTACCAACGCATCCTCTCCCTTTTCAGGGGCCAGCCCCTGTGGATGAAAGCACCGGTGGGCTCTATGGATGGCCTTTGGAATGCGGGCGAACGGGCGGCGGTGAAAGATTTCCTCGCGCTCCAATTACTTGGCGATGCCGCCGCCATCAAAAATCAGCTTAACGAAGTGCTGGCCAGCGTAACGGTGGACGAGTTGATCTTCACAGTGGACATTTACGATCCTGAGAAACGCCGTCATGCTCTGGACATACTCGACCGGACCCGGGCCGACTGACACAACCTTTCCGGGAAAACCGATCCATGGCCAAACCAACAACAACGCATATTTTCCTCTCTCACGGGCTTGAGAGCGGCCCCAAAAGCACCAAAATCCAGGCTCTGAAGACCCTGGCAGAGACCTTCTACAACGTTCGGGTTTATGCAATTGACCACCGCAGCAGCAAAGACCCCGCGGTTCGCCTTACCCAGATGCAGGATGCCATTGCGGCCAGCGGTGCGGCGCCGGAAACAATCATTCTGGCCGGCTCCAGTATGGGGGGCTGGGTCTGCGCACAAACCAGCGCACAGACACAGGTATTGGGATGTTTCTTGTTGGCTCCCGCACTGGCACTTCCGAACTATCCGCAGTCAAACCCGCGTGTTCAGGCGAGGTACGTACAGATTATTCACGGTTGGGATGATGACGTTGTGCCTGCCCTGCCGGTTGTCGAGCTCGCCCGGCAGCAAGCGCTACCGATGCTGATGTTGCCCGACGGTCACCGGCTGGGGAACAGCATTGACCGCGTGACTGACGAGTTCCAAATCTTTCTTTCACGGGCCGGCATTCAGAAAATGAGCGCTGGTCAAGAATAAACCAAATAGGTCAATTTCTTGCGAAAGTCGCCAAGTTTTGCCAGTCTTGTGCAATGTAACAATAATTATCTGTAACAAAACGGACGGAGAAAACCCGATGAGCAGCATGAGTAAATTCAAGAAACTGGCCGGAATTTCAGCGTTCGCATTGATCGCAATGACGGCGGCAAACGCCGTGAACGCTGCCAACTGGCGTTATGCGCATGAAGAATACGAAGGTGATGTACAGGACGTATACGCTTATAAATTCAAGGAATACATCGAAGATCACTCCGATAACACCCTCCAGGTCTATCGCTTTGGAGAGCTTGGTGAATCAGACGACATCATGGAGCAGGCCCAGGCAGGCATCCTGAACTTTGTTAACCAGTCGCCTGGCTTTACCGGCGCCCTGATTCCGGAAGCGCAGATTTTCTTCATTCCTTACCTGATGCCCACCGACATGGATACGGTCATCAAGTTCTTCCGCGAGAGTAAAGCGATCAACGAAGACTTTCCGAAACTCTACGCTGAAAAAGGCCTTGAGCTTCTGAAAATGTATCCGGAAGGCGAATTTGTTATTACTCTGGATGAGCCAGTCACGACCCCCGAAGGCATGAAGAACAAAAAGATCCGGGTTATGACCAACCCACTGCTGTCGGAAACCTACTCGGCATTCGGCGCGACACCCACACCACTGCCCTGGGGTGAGGTTTACGGCGCACTTCAGACCAACATGATCAACGGTCAGGAAAATCCGATTTTCTGGATCGAATCCGGCGGCCTGTATGAAGTGTCACCCAACCTGATCTTTACCGGCCACGGCTGGTTCACTACGGCGACCATGGCCAACAAAAAGTTCTACGACGGCCTGTCAGATGAGGATAAGAAACTTATCCAAGACGCTGCAGACTATGCCTTCGAGAAAATTGTTGTTCACATTGACGGCCTGGCGGACGAAGCACTGGCGAAAATCGAGAAAGCCAGCGATGAGGTTACTGTAACGCGCCTGAACGAAGAACAGATCAAGGCGTTCAAAGCCAAGGCTCCACAGGTTGAGAAGAAATTCATTGAATTGTCGGGCCAGGGCGGCAAAGACCTGCTGGAACAGTTCAAGAAAGACCTGAAAGAAGTAGAGAGCAACTGATTCTGTGTTGTTCCCGTCCGCCGGCACCCGCCGGCGGACACCTTATATGACGTTAACGAACTAACCCCGCCCCGCCAAGCAGTAATGTCAGGCCGGGAGCGACATGATCTGGAGCAGACCCCATGTCCGAAAACTCCCCGGAGATAGACGATGATACCGGTACTTTTGAGTCCGGCCTGCCCGGGTTCCTGGGAACGTTAGACGGATGGATCGCCAAGGCTGAGGCCGTTATTCTGGCCGCAGGCGTCATCCTTATGGCCATCAACACCGTCGTGAACGTTATCGCGCGATTTGTGTTTGGTGAGGGTTTCTTCTTCTCTGGCGAAATAAACCGCATCCTGATTATTCTGGTTACCTTTGCCGGTATCGGCTATGCGGCACGCTACGGACGCCATATCCGGATGTCCGCAGTTTATGATGCGCTCCCGCCCAAGGGTCGCAAAATATTAATGATTGTCATTGCCCTGTTCACATCGTTGGTGATGTTTTTCCTGTGCTACCACTCGTTCGGATACATAGAAACGCTGTACGGCCGTGGCCGTATTTTACCAGCGCTCGGTTTTGAAATTTGGTGGATCTATATTTGGGTGCCCGTAGGCTTCGCGGTTACCGGTATCCAATACCTCCTCACAGCCGTCAAGAACTTCACCAGTGAGGACGTTTACCTCTCCACTGGCGTGATCGATGGTTACGCTGATTCAGAATCGGAAGTCTGATCCGGTTTCATACCGGGCACGATAAAAAAGGGCAAACCTATGGCTACAATTCTAATGATCATCATGATCGGGCTGCTGCTGCTCGGTTTCCCGATGATGATCCCACTGACCACCGCCGCCGTTGTTGGTTTTGTGATGATGTTCGACGGCTTCAGTCAGATGGGCACATTCGTTCAACAAATGATGGGGGGCATCCGGCCTGCATCACTTATTGCGGTACCCATGTTCATTCTCGCCGCAGACATCATGACCCGGGGCCAGTCTGCGGACCGGCTGATCAACATGGTTATGGCCTTCATAGGCCATATAAAAGGCGGGCTGGCGATCAGTACCGCGACCTCTTGCACGCTGTTTGGTGCCGTTTCAGGCTCCACCCAGGCCACCGTGGTAGCCGTTGGCTCTCCCCTTCGCCCGAAAATGCTCAAGGCAGGGTATTCCGACTCCTTTACTCTGGCGCTGATCATCAACGCCAGTGACATCGCCTTCCTGATACCGCCCAGCATCGGCATGATCATTTACGGGGTTATCTCCCAGACATCCATCGCGGAGCTGTTCATCGCGGGCATAGGCCCGGGGCTGCTGATCCTGTTCATGTTCTCGCTGTATTGCCTGTTCTACGCTTACAAAAACAACGTGCCCACCGAGCCCAAAGCAACCTGGCGCGAGCGTGCGCTCTCTGTTCGTGGCGCTCTGTGGCCCCTGTTTTTCCCGGTTATTATCGTTGGTGGCATTTACGGCGGTATCTTCAGCCCGACCGAAGCGGCCGCCGTTTGCGTACTCTATGCGTTCTTGCTGGAGTTCATTGTTTTCCGCTCTTTGAAGCTGGGCGAGATTTACAAGATTGCCAAGTCCACCGGCTTGATCACGGCCGTGGTTTTCATTCTGGTAGCCGTGGGCAACGGGTTCTCCTGGATTATCTCTTTTGCCCAGATTCCGCAGGCCATACTGGAGTCTGTAGGCGTTAACGAAGCTGGCCCGATTGGCGTACTTATCGCTATCTGTGTCTCGTTCTTTATTGCCTGTATGTTCGTTGATCCCATCGTTGTGATTCTTGTACTGACGCCAATTTTTGCGCCCGCTATCCAAGCGACGGGCCTGGATCCGGTGCTGGTGGGTGTACTCATTACCCTGCAGGTTGCAATTGGCTCGGCAACGCCGCCATTTGGTTGCGACATCTTTACAGCCATTGCGATTTTCAAACGACCTTATTTCGAAGTTATCCGGGGCACGCCGCCGTTTATTATCATGCTGATCGTGGCTGCAGGGCTGATCATTGCCTTCCCGCAAATTGCCTTGTTCCTGCGTGATGTTGCCTTTCCAGATTAGCATGCAACGGGTTCTGGAATGTTAAGGAGAAAATAATGTTCAAACGGATACTGGTGGCAGTGGATGGCTCTAAAACTTCGCTCAACGCGCTGGATAAGGCGATTGAGTTACAAAAGATCATCCCGGACACGGAAATTTTCATTCTCTGCGTGTATAAGCATCACAGCCTGTTTGAAGCATCACTCTCCATTGGCCGGCCCGCCGGCATGGATATTCCAGACAAGGTTCTGTCTGAATACGCCAAAGAAGTGGTCAATCATGCCAAGGACATGGCACAAGAGCATGGGGCAAAAAAAGTTCGCGGCTTTGTAAAGGCCGGGCGGCCGTCAAAGGTCATCGTAAAATTTGCCGAGGACAAGGAAGCCGATCTTATCGTGGTGGGCTCCCGTGGCACTCACAGCGACAAAGACGGAATGCTGCTGGGCAGTGTTTCACACCGGGTGGCCTCTCAAGCCAAGTGCCCGGTGCTGGTAGTTTGAGCTGCAATCTCAGACTGCCTTGGGTTCAGGTTCAAAGCCCGGATTTCAGCTTTTCCCGGTATTTTGCATAGACTTGCATCGCATCGTCCCCGATATCGCTCTGGAACTCGGCGTTAACCATGTTGTTGGGAATCGGATAGCTGGGCAATACCGTCGTGGCATAGCCGATGTCTTCGCTGATCAGCGCCGCGATTTCTGGCCGAAAAACAAAACTGATGAACTTGTGAGCGGCTTCGGGGTTCTTGGGGATCACAAAGCTGTCCATCCAGACAATCACCCCTTCTTTCGGGTACACATACGCCAGCGAGTCCAGGCTCTCCTTACCCATTACGGCCTCACCATTCCAGATCATACCCACATCCGCCTCACCTTCCAGAAACGGCATGCGGGGTGCATCTGAGTTGAACGTGCGCACGGAGGGCATGAGCTCCACCAGCTTCTGATAGGCCTGCTCAATCTGTTGCGGATCGGTACTGTTGCCCGAGTAACCCAAAACGCGCAGAGCCATGTGGAATACTTCGCGCATGTCAGACGGCGCGTTTCCACGCGCGACAGCGCCCAGGCAAACGGATACCCAATCAGCAGGCACACCAACGTGGTCATCGCCGCCATATACAGGGAGTGCAGAAATACCTGCAGGTACAACGGGCTGAGCAATTGCCGGTAGGCATCGAGGTTCAACGGCAGGGAAATAAAGTTCGCGGCGCCGCGTGTCATCACACTGGCCCGCCACACCCTCGGTGTCATCCGGTGACACAACCCGGAAAGCTGGGGGAGCTCAAAGCTCGCCATTGTTAACAGTGAGGCTGAGCTTATCCAATACGGTTTTGCTGCCAAACTGCTTGCTTATATCGCTCAGCGATAAGAGTGTTTTAGTCATCAGCCCCGCACAAGGAATAAGCGGCGTATTTTCTCAGAAAGAGCGCTGCATTAATGAGGTGTGTTCTGATAACAAGGCCCACAGGCTGCAGAAGCAGCCGGGGACCCTATCATGGGAAGAGCTTTATTGGCCGGCAACACTATCCAGGTAGGCTTTGTCGGATATGTTGGTCCACTGACGAACCTGCTTCAAATAGTCTTCTTCAGAGTTGATGATCTCTTTTGCCAGCTCGTCTTTACCAGCCGCCTCTGCCAGCAGCTTGTCCGTTGCTTTACGCATCGCTTCGATGACTTCCGGCGGGAACGTTTTGTGCGTTACGTTTGGATAGTCTTTTTTCATGCGTGCCCAGGCCACACCGCTTTCGTGGGTAGTCTGGATGTACATGTCATAGGCGGCTGTGCGCATGGCGACCCGCAGGATTGCCTGCAGATCTTTCGGCAGTTTGTCCCAGGATTTCTGATTAATCAGGTACTGAGTTTCTGCACCCGGCTCCTGCCAGCCTGAATAGTAGTATTTCGCGATCTGGTGAAAGCCCATAGGGAAATCAAGCGCCGGCCCCACCCATTCAAGTGCATCAATCGTGCCGCGCTCAAGTGCGGTATAAAGCTCACCCGGGGGCAAGTTGGTAACCGCTACGCCCAGCTCAGACATAACCTCGCCCGCAAACCCGGGGGTGCGCATTTTCAATCCTTTGAGATCGTCTACAGAATTGATTTCCTTGTTGAACCAGCCGCCCATCTGGTTGCCGGTGTTACCCCCCGGAAAGGACAGCAAACCGAACGGCTCATAAACCTTCTGCATCAACTTCATGCCATCGCCATAGTAAAACCAGGCGTACATTTCGGGGGCGATCATGCCAAAAGGAATTGTGGTGAAGTACATCGCGTTTGGAATCGTGCCCTTATAGTAATAAGAGGCGGTGTGACCCATGTCGTACTGGCCATTACGCACCAGGTCGAAAATACCAAAAGGCGCCTTGTGCTTGTTAGCACTGTCGATTCGAATTTTCAGACGGCCGCCCGACATTTCTTCGGCCAGTTGAGCCATATGTATGGTGGTTTCACCCAGAATCGGCGCGTTGGTGCCCCAGGTTTGTGCAAGCCGCAGCGTGTAGTTTTCCGCTGCTACGCCGAGCGAACTAACAGAGAACAACAGCGTTACCGCTGCCATTCTGAACAGACGAGTCATCATCGTTGGCACCATTTTATCGTTTTGTTTTGTCACGTTGTTATTGTTCGAACGTCTGCAATATTAGCTCTTGATCGCACCTCGCGCCAAGGGGGCCTCTGAAAAAAGGCCCGAATGCAGCATCTCAGACCTTAAACTGACTCACCAGATCCCGCAAATGTTCGCCCAGTCGGGCCAGTTCGTGGCTGGCTTCATTCGTTTGGGTAACACCGGTATCGCTGCGCTGTGCTGCGTCGACAATACGCACCACGTTCTGATTAATTTCTTCTGCGACCTGGCTTTGCTGCTCTGCCGCGGTGGCAATCTGGGTAACCTGATCGTGAATTTGTCCGACGGACTTTTCGATGGTTACCAAGGCGCCCGTAGCGTGATTAATACGCTCTACGGTCTCAGAGGAACGATCCCGGGACTGGTTCATGCGTTCCACGGCAGAGCGTGACTCGCTAACGAAGCCGTCTATCATTTTGCGGATCTCATCTGCAGATTCCGCACTGCGTCGGGCGAGTTGGCGCACTTCATCCGCGACCACCGAGAAACCGCGGCCATGATCTCCTGCCCGGGCGGCCTCTATGGCTGCATTCAGTGCAAGCAGATTCGTTTGTTCAGTGACGGCCTGAATCACACCCAGAACCTGCTGGATATCGTCTGATTTTTCAGCCAGCGCGTTGATACTGAGAGCGCTTTGTTGAATTTCCTCAGACAACTTGTTTACCGCATTTTGAGCACTTGCAATGGTTTCACCACCTTCCTTGGCCATGCGATCAGCGTCCGATGCAGCGCCTTCAACTTCGTTGGCGTTACCGGAAATTTGCTGGATCGTTGCCGCCATCTCATTAATGGCGGAGGCGATCTGATCGGTTTCCGAGCCCTGTTCCTGCACCGACGCCCGCGTTTCATTGGCAACGCGGCTCAACTCTTCGGCCGCCGACGCAACCTGGTCCGTTGTAGCGCCAACTTCCCGGATAGTCGCCTGAATCTTGATCACAAAGGCATTGAAACGACGACCCAGCTCCGAAAGTTCGTCGCTGCCTTCCTCGGGCAGGCGCTGGCGCAGATCACCTTCGCCGTCGGCTATTTCCTGCATCATATCGCTGACGACCTTTAATGGCCGGGTTACGGTGCGACCCACAAAAACACCGATCATCAACGAAACGATCACAACGATGGCGGTGATCAGCAGAATCAAGCCGAGGGTTGCGATTATATTTTCCTCGATTTCCAACCGGGCAGCCGCGACCTTCTTGTCAATATTCGTCACGTAGACGCCGGCACCGATCATCCAGTCCCAATCCGGGATGATCGTGGAATAGGAAACCTTGGGTTCTTCGTTACCGGACGCCGGGTTCATCCAATCGTAGCCGTAGTAGCCTCCAGACTCACCGGCATCGAAAAGAGCACCAACCAGTCGCTTAAGCGTAGGATTATTGCTCGGGCCTTCTTTGGAAGGATCTGGAGCGTATGCCAGGTTATATACATCCCGTCTGTAAGCAAAGACGTAGTTTGTTTTCTCAAACCGGATGGAGCGCAAACGCGACGCCGCTGCAGCCTTGGCCTCATCTTCGGAAAACGCAGGATTATTTTTAGCCTCCAACACGACGGCTTTTGCAGCATCAATCAGGTTCTTCAGGCCGGCCTTTCGACCCTCCAGAAGACTGGACTCCAGGCGATTTAACTCTGCCTCTCCGTTGGCCTCTATCTGGCTGACAGAAATCCAGGCGACAGTGACCGCCGTGACCAATACAGGTATCAGCACTGCCAGAAGCAGGCGGGTTCGTATGCGCAGGTTGTTCAGAACATTCATTACGGCAGGTCCTTGGGGAAGCGTTGTCTTAATCCCTTATCGACAGAACCCGAAACATCTTGAATACAACTTAATCATAATTCTACACAAAATCGGGAGCTGCACCCTAGTTAACGGACCAGACTGCGAATGAAAATCGCCGGGCGCACCGGAAGACCAGCCAGTTGCTGCAAAATATTCGATTTCAGGGGTTCTGCCCGTCCGGGCCAGTTAGCGGGAAGACTGATCTCCATCATCAGATTAGGGCCAACCTTGGCCATTTTTACCTGTCCCGGAACAAGGCCAAAGGAACTCAGGGCTTCGTGAACTTCTTCCACAAACTCTGCCGGGGGCGCAGCCAACATGAGCTCCCGAACCGCACCAACCGTCATTTTCACCGGTATAAATATGAAATAAGCAGAAATAATGATCATCATTACCGGGTCGGCGTAAACGGCCCAGGCAAACCATGCTCCCTGCTCCAGCCACCAGGCAATCCCGAACCCCAGCAACACCGCCGCGCTGAGCACAGAATCCATAAACCACTGCCGCTGCTCGGCTACAACCAACCCGGACGATCTACCACCCTGCGCCCACCTCAGATAAAGCCATACGCCAGCGCAACCCAAAACGCTGACGCCCGCAAATACCAGCGCTTTATCAGCACTAACGGCACGACCACCCTCAAGCAGCGCCGCAATAGCAGCGGCAAGAGACAACACACAGACCAGGGTAATCACCAATCCTTTAACCGCAATCACCAGAGGCTCAACGGCACCGCGACCAAACGGATAGTCTTCGTTGGCCGGGCGGCGGACAATCCGTGCAGCGTATAACGACAAAAGTGACAGCAACAGACTTACCAGCGAATAGGCACCGTCAAACAGAATAACCAGTGAATCAATCCACAATCCCCAGCTGATACCCGCTGTCGCAAACAGAGCGGCTGCAACCGCAGACACACTCAGCGCCATATTTTCCCGCGCTATAAACTGAAACATTTTGATCTCCCATGAATTACCCGCATATTATCGGCGGATACTTGCCGGCGTGAGTCGGTGGCCGACGGGAAAACCGTCACTCACGGAAAGCCAGGGACGAATCAGGAAGGAATCCGGTAAAAGCCGGGGGCGAGCTTTATCAGGAGAAAGCTTTATGAAGACATCGCAAGTCAACGTGTTCCTCGCCGTGGTGCGCAATGGCACCATCGCGGCGGCCGCCCGGGAGCTTAACCGGAGCCGCACTACCATAAGCACGGCGCTCGCAGCACTGGAAGACGAGCTCGGGGTAGCGTTGTTTGAGCGCAGCGGCAATCAACTTCAGTTAACCACCGTCGGCCAAGCCATTGTTACGGATTGCCGGCGGTTTGATCAGGTGGCCGGACACATTTTTGCACGCTGCAAGCATCATCTCAGTGGCGCAGAGTCGGTTTTGCGAATAGCCCGGGACGATTCAATTCCAGAACCCGTATGGCGGGATCTTTTGCGTCGTCTCAAGATTCGCTTCCCGCAAACCAGTCTTTCTGTTTACCTGGCCACGCCCCGAGAACTGCCGCCGCTGGTTAAAAGCCAATCCGTTGACGTGGCCTACGGCCTCATGCCAGCGCTTCAGAGCGAGGGTTACCAATGGTTTCGCGAACTTGCCGATGTGCGCATGCTCACGGTTGCCGCACCCGACCACCCCCTGAGCCAACTGAAGCGAGTAACCCAGGACGACCTCATCAGCTATACGGAAGTCACGTTGGCGTTCATGCAGAACGATCGGCTGGAAGCCGAATCTCCGGAAACAGCCAATTACCTGGCGTTTACCCAATACGAGCTGATCCGGGATGCGGTTATTGACGGTGCCGGGTGGGCAGACCTGCCCTTACCGCTGATAGCAGACGCGCTGCAGCGGGGAGAAATCAATATCGTTCACCACCGCAGCGCCAAGTGGTGGAAAGGATTCAGCGCGCTGGAATCCGAACAGGCGCAAGGGGGCGCTGTTGTAGGCTGGCTCGCGGCGGAGCTGGAACACTATCTGGAGTCGGTGGAATAAGGCTTATACCGGCGCAGGCTTGCTGCGCCCGGCCCAGGCTGACCACGAATATAACCCCAACGCCACCCAGATCATCATGAAACTTGCCAGCTTTTCCGCGCTAAGAGGCTCGTTAAACACCACCAGGGCAATCAGAAACTGGATCGTCGGATTGATGTACATAAGAAAGCCAACGGTCGACAGACGCAACCTGCGAGCCGCTCCGGCAAAAGCCAATAAGGGAATCGCCGTGATAATGCCGCTGGACATCAGCAAGAGCGTCATTGATGCGCCCTCGGAAAAGTGAGACGTTCCAACGTAGCCCACAACCACCAGTGTCAGCAACGCCACGGGCAACAGCAGCAGGGTTTCTACAAACAGGCCGGAGAGTCCGTCCAACGGTACCTGTTTGCGAAGCAACCCGTAGGTTCCAAAACTGAACGCCAGCGTGAGTGTTATCCAGGGCACCACACCCAGAAGAACCAGTTGGTAGAGAATGGCAATACCCGCAAGCACCACCGCCAACGTCTGCAAGCGGGAAATTCTTTCTTTGAGCACCAGCATGCCCAACCCTACGTTCACCAGGGGCGTCAAAAAGTAGCCAAGGCTGGCCTGAAGCACCTGCCGGGTTTCTACGGCATAGATATACACGCCCCAATTCACCGCAATAAACACCGCACACCCGAGAACAAACCCCAGCCTTGCAGGCTGCGACAGTGCCGCCCTCACAGGTTGCCAACGTTTCAGAAAAGTGATGATCACAGCCAGAAAAACACACGACCAGATTACCCGGTGCGCAACCACTTCCCAGGCAGCCACCCCCTCAAACAGCGCAAAGTAAAGCGGAAAACAGCCCCACATGGTGTAGGCGAACAAACCGTAAAGAACGCCTTTGCGGGTTTCCTGCGCAGCCATACTAATAGCTTCCTCATGACATTATTGAAAAGAATTTAACACATCAGGCGGGTGACGCGCTCGGGCTATATGCCTGAATCTGACAACACGTTCATCGTAAGGAGGACCTGCTACTGGATGCTCGCGAAGGGGATGAGTAGCGCCAGAGCCACATTCCGCAAGCTACAAACATCCCCCGCGGTTTTCTGGAGTTCAAGTTCAGCAATGACCCTGATCTGGCAAACCGGGGCATAAACATCGTGGTTTACTGCAAAATCTCCACCTAACCAAAACTGCCATCATTCGATTAACAACAACAGGTTTGGTTGAGCTTAAGATGGCCTTGCAATGTCTTGGAGAGGCTCTAAGGTCGCTTTGTAACCGCCATCGTCAGGCGAGAGATACAGGTGGTTTTACCCTCTCCGTTTTCGATTCGAATCTCCCACACCTGCGTCGCGCTACCAATATGAATAGGCTTGGCCGTTCCGTAAACCCAGCCTTTGGCGGCGGGACGAATATGGTTGGCGTTGATTTCAAGCCCCACTGCAACCGTATTCGGATCTTTCAGGCAGCAGTTAGCGGCCATACTGCCCAGCGTCTCTGCCAGCACCACCGACGCTCCTCCGTGAAGAATGCCAAAAGGCTGCACCGTGCGCTCATCAACCGGCATGCGGCCGGTCACGTAATCGTCTCCGATTTCGGTGTACTCAATGCCCAAATGGCTGACAGCGGTATTAGCGCTGGCTTTGGCCAGATGCTCAAGGTCCGGTTTACGGGTCCAAATTGCCATGCTGTTAAAACTCTCTGACGGATTGAAAAGGCGTGTCTCGCAGCAACTAAGGCTGCAGATACATGTAACGGGCCGTATATTCGCTGATAAGTTCGGCGAAACGGCCCGAGTTGATCAGTTTGTAAAGACGATCTGCAATGCGTTCACGGAGTTCGAACGTATTGCATTTCGAATTTTTGGAAAACGTGAAAAAAAGTCCTTCGTTGCTGATGGGCACATCCAGTGCGACAAATTTGTCTGCCAACCCCATGCGCTGAAGTTTAACCTGCCCCTGTAATCGCTCATACAAAACGTAGTCAACACGCCCGGCCAGGGCCATCTCAAAGGATTGCTCTATGGTTCTGACACTGACAATCTGAAGCTTATCGTTAGCATAGCGATCAAAACCCTGCCCGAAACTGTTGTTGATCAACGTACTTCCTTTTTTACCTTCCAGATCAGGCCAATGACGATACTCAAACACCTGCTCTTTGGGCACCCAAACAGCCGTAGGCAGGTGCGTAAAAGGCGGCAGCAGATAATCCATGTATTGAATGCGCTCTGAATTAATAAACGCACCCGCAATCATATCGAGCTCACCCATCCTTGCAAGGCGCTGAACTCGAGCCCAGGAACCAAGGTTTCGCACCTCCAGTTTCATTCCAAGAGGCTCAAGAACCTCTTCCAGCAAGGCTGTTGCAGCACCCGTGAGGTGTTTCGGAGCCCGAGCATCTTCCCACAGCAGCGGTGGATACTCCGGATTGCCACTTGCCATCAGCGTTTTACACAGAGGCTCTGCGGCCCCGGCTTCGCTAAAAACCATCAGAGCTAAAAGCACAGGGAATAGCCGGCTTAAAGCGGCAACTGTCTTTTTCCTGAAGCCTGACAAATGAACGATCATCCTGTTTCCGGGAGCAAAGAAGCGTCGGTTGAAGCCGGGAAGGAACCAAAACCCGGCGCGCCCGTTAATGTCTGAGCGTACTGATTCATCCACTTCAATACCAGATTTTCATAAAAGACGCTCGCTACCAAGGTTGAATTAGCACGTAAACAACACAACTAACGTGATAAGTCTGGTAAAAACAGGTGATTCTTACTACTCAACGAAAAGGACGCGCTCTATGAAAGTTCTCATGGTTCTGACTTCCCACGACCAAATGGGCGACACCGGCCACAAAACCGGATTCTGGCTGGAAGAATTCACAGCACCCTATTATGTATTCCGCGATGCGGGTGCAGACGTGACCATCGCATCGCCAAAAGGCGGAAAGCCACCGGTTGATCCCAACAGCGAAGCCGATGAGGCGCTGACCGACACAACCCGCCGTTTTGAGGCAGACGCCCACGCCAAAGAAGCACTTGCGAGCACGAAAAAGCTCAGCGATGTTGAGATGAACGAGTTTGATGCCATCTTTTACTCCGGCGGACATGGCCCCTTGTTCGACCTGGTCAACGACCACAAATCCGTGGCTCTGATCAAATCGGCTTACGAGCAAGACAAAGTGATTGGCGCTGTGTGCCACGCCCCCGCTGTGTTCAAAAACGTGGAAATCAAACCCGGACAGAACCTTGTGGGTGGCCGCGAAGTCACAGGTTTCAGCAACAGCGAAGAGGAAGCGGCTGGTTTGACAAAGGTCGTGCCCTTCCTGCTCGAAGACATGCTGAAGGAGAACACTGCAACCTACTCCAAAGGTGAAGACTGGGCGCCGCACATTGTGGTAGACGGCAAGCTTATCACCGGCCAGAACCCGGCTTCATCAGAGGGTACGGCCAAGGCTGTAATGCAGGCGCTTCAGCAGGCCTGACGATATTGAGGCTGCGGCAGATGAAAAACGGCATCTGCCGCAGTTCTCAGGATTTTGCTCGTGTATTGAGCACCAAATAGCATCCGTAACCAATAACCACTCCCCAAAACGCGGAAGACAGTCCATATAACGACATGCCAGACGCCGTAACCACAAACGTAATCAAAGAGGCTTCACGATGACTCGCATCTTCCAACGCGGAAAACAGATTTCCGGAAATAGCACCCAGTAGAGCCAACCCCGCCAGCACGGCAATAAACGCTGCAGGCAGTGATGTAAACAGGCTGACAATGGTTCCGGCAAACAGGCCACCCACAAGATAGAAAACGCCGTTAAACACCCCGGCGATGTATCGTCGAGACGGATCTTCATGGGCATCTTTACTCGTGCAGATCGCCGCCGTAATCGCTGCTACTACGGTGGTTATGCCGCCGAAAAACGCCATTGGCAATGACACCAAACTGGTTACGCCAATGATCGGTTTTGCCTTAACTGGGTAACCTGCCCCCTGAATGATTGCCATCCCCGGAAGGAATTGCCCCGTAAGGCTCACCAAAACCAACGGAACCGCCAGGCTCAGGGTGGAACCTAGTGACCACTCTGGCTTAATGAATTGCGGAACCGCCAAGCTCAAGCGCACACCAGACAGCGACGCTCCCTCCAAGGCAACGGCGAGGATAACACCGGCAATTAACAACAAAACCAGGGTATATTTTGGGAACAGGCGCCGGAATACGACATAGCAAGCCAGCATACCGAGGGCCAAAGCCGGAGTCGTTTCAATGGCCGTGAATGCTCCCACACCAAACTGGAACAGTATGCCCGCCATCATTCCCGCAGCAATACCCTTGGGAATTGCGCGAACAAAGGCATCAAAAGTCCCCGAAACACCAATGATAAAGATAATTATGGCGGCTGTTATGTAAGCACCCACGGCCTCGTTCAGCGACAGCCCCGGGAACAGCGACACCAGCAAGGCTGTGCCGGGTGCTGACCAGGCCGTCACCACCGGCGCTTTCAACCAGATTGATAGAACGATCCCGGATATGGCCGCCCCCATGGAAATCGCCCAGACCCAGGAGGTCATCATCTCTGTGGAGATGCCCGCACTCGCCCCAGCTTGAAAAAAAATGGCTAACGGCCCTGAGTAGGACACCAGAACAGCCAAAAAGCCGGCGACAATAGCCGGCAAGGAAAGGTCTTTCAGTAGTCTCGACATAAGTGTGAACCCGATATTGATTATTCTAAATTCGGCTCATGAAAAAGGCCCCGGACATTAAGCAACGGGGCCAAAGAAGGAGGGGCTTGATAACTTGTACCGTGCCGCTGATAACGTCATCGGCAAGTGATTCTCACCCGCTTAGCCTAAATCGCCGCCAGCCACAGGAATCACCGTTCCAGTAATGTAACTGGCGGCATCCGAGGCGAGGAAAAGGATGGGTTCTGCCTGCTCATCCAAGGTACCGTAACGGTGCATAAAACTGTTTTCCGTCGTCTGGTCGATCAACCCTTGGTACCACGTCTTTTCCTGCTCAGTCTGCTCTTTGGCATTGCGCGGCGTTAGCCGCGGTGGCGCCTCGGTTCCGCCGGGCGCGGCGGCATTCACCCGGATATTGTGCGACGCGTACTCATACGCCATATTCACAGTCATAGCGTTCACGCCCCCCTTGGCCGCGCCGTAAGGCACCCTCATCAGTCCGCGTGTTGACACGGACGATACGTTCACAATCACGCCGCCCTTTTGTTCCAGCATATAAGGCAGAACGGCGCGGCAGCACCACAGCGTTGTGAACAGTGAGCGCTGAATTTCCTTTTCAATCTGTTCAGGCGTGTATTGATCAAAGGGCTGTGCCCAGATTGTACCGCCCACATTGTTGATCAGAATATCAATCCGGCCGAACTGCTTATGGGCCTCCGCCATAATGCTTTCAGCGCCGGCCCAGGTCTCCAGATTGGCCTGAACGGCAATCACGCGGGCACCCTGATCGCGAAGTTCTGCTGCAACGTCGTGCACATAATCCGCGATATCCACAAGTAGCAAGATTGCGCCTTCAGCGGCTGCCAATTCGGCAACACGCTTGCCAATGCCTTGGGCGGAACCGGTAATCACCATCACTTTATTGGTGAAGCGGGCTTTCATGCCACTTTCTCCCCGGATCCTGATTCACTCGGTGTGAATTTTTCATAGTGGAAGGAGTGCGGCTTGATACCTTGCTCGCGGAAGTAGCCAAGCACGGAATCGACCATAGGGGGTGGCCCGCACAAATAGACATCCACATCGCCCTCATTAAGTGGCGCGTTGTCCATGTGGTGCGTGACGTACCCTTTGCGCGGATGATCACTTTCGTCGCTGGACACACAGGTCACGTAGCTGAACGTATCAATATCCTCAGCGAAGCGATCCAAAGCATCCAAGCACACCAGGTCGTCGTCATTTCTGACCCCGTAAACCAGGTGTGTCGGTACGCTGCATCCGTTAGCCTTCATGTGTTCCAGCTTGGCTAACAGCGGTGCCAGGCCGGTTCCCCCGGCAAGCATCAATATTGGCCGCTCAACAGGTCGCAGGTAGAAGCTGCCCATAGGCCCTGTCAGGTTTACCTTATCACCAGTGCGAGCTTTACCTACAAGCCACGAGCTCATCAGACCGCCCGACACATTGCGAATCAGAAAACTCAAATCACGGCTACCAGGCTTTGAACTAAAGGAGTACGAGCGGGTTTCCTCCGTGTCTGGCACCTGAATTTTCACGTATTGCCCGGGCAGAAACGCCAAGTCGTCGTCTGCCGTGATCTTCAATTCGATGGTTGTGGGTGAAATCAGGTTTACTTCGGTTACCGTTCCGGTTTTTTTGGCATTCCCCGTTTTGCACATGCTGGAAGCCACCGGGACTTCCACCACACAATCACCGGAGGGCACCATCTGACAAGTCAAAACCATGCCCCGCTCAACCTCTTCCTCAGACAGCGCTTCGTCAAGGTACTCGTCACCCAGGTCGAACTCGCCCTGGTGGCAAGCACCCTTGCAAGTGCCGCAAACGCCATCCGAGCAATCCATAGGCAGATTTATCTTTGCACGATAGGCGGCATCAAGAACCGTTTCGCCTTCATTGCAGGACACAAAACGGGTAACGCCGTCTTCAAAGTTAAGTGCAATGTTATAACTCATAATGATGCTCTCCCCATCAATTAAAGGTGATAAACGTCCAGCACCTGATGGATGCAATCATTGTTCAGAACGATTCGCTTCTCACGGATCAACGGCTGTTCGCCGGTGATGTCCAACGTATAGAAAGACGTCCCGAAAAACTCAGCCGTTTTCTTATAGCGGTAGGCCTTGGTCAACCAGTTAAAGCGCAGTTTCACTTCGCTGTCGTTCTGGGACAGAATCTCCAGATTGCTCGTGAAATGCGTTGTCCGTGGTTCCGGCATGGAACTGGCACCGGAACGCTCCGTCTTGATCCGGTAAATCCGATCTTCCAGGCCATCCTTGTTAGGGTAGTAGATGAGCGATATCTCGCTTTGCGGATCTTCGGTCAACTCCCCATCATCGTCCCAAGCGGGCATCCAGTAAGTGGCATCTTCGTGATAGCACGACAACCAGTTGTCCCATTCCCGGTCGTCCAGAAAACGGGCCTCGCGGATGATGAATTGCTCGATATCGTGATAGCTGAGGCTCATGCGGACTCCTCCCCTGACGTTATTGGAATGAAGCGCGCACGCTCGGCTTGAATCGCGCGAGTCATCTCGCCTTGCCAGTGTTGATGGTGGTTCACGTAGATGCCTTCGTCATCGGGCCTGGCGCCGCTCATGAGCGGCTTCATGTTAATCTGGTCAGCGTGTTCGTCGGGGCCGTCAATCCAGTGCTTGGCACCACGGCTCATGTCGTTCCAGCGCATACCGCCGGCCTCGTAACCGTTCTGGCAGGCACGGAACTCTTCCAGATCGTCCGGTGTCCCCATTCCCGTCACGTTAAAGAAGTCCTCATATTGACGAATACGCTTGGCTCGAAGTTCAGCGGGCTCGTTCTTTGGACCGAACGCGTAAATCGTTACTTCCGTCTTATTAACGTCAATCGGTCGCGTCACACGAATTTGCGTAGAGAACTGATCCATAATGTAAACGTTCGGATACACACACAGATTTTTGGTGGTACGAACAATAGAATCGGCACGGGCCTCACCGTAGGCCTTTTTCAGGCGCTCCAACTGACTGAAGATCGGGCGCACTTCCGGGTTCAGCAAACGGGTCCACAGCATAATATGGCCGTTTTCGAAGGTATAAAAACCGCCTTGTGCCGACCAACTCTTGGCGTCGACCGCCTCGGTTCCCCCCTTGTCATAATTGCGCTGCCCCATAGTCGACAGGTAGTTCCAGTGAACGGTACCAACGTGGTAACCGTCGGCGCCGTTTTCCGCGGTCAGCTTCCAGTTGCCGTCGTAGGTGTAAGTCGAGCTGCCCCTGAGGACTTCCAGGCCGTCTTCGGATTGATCCACAATGTTGTCGATAATCTTAGTGGTTTCGCCCAAATGCTCTTCGAGCGGCACTACATCGGAGCTCAGGCTGCCAAAAAGGAAACCACGATAATTGCTAAACTTCGGCATTTGCTTCAGATCGTGGGAACCATCGGTATTGAACTGGTCCGGGTAACCCCCCACCTTCTGGTCTTTTGCTTTCAGCAGTTGGCCGTCATTACGGAAGGTCCAGCCGTGGAACGGGCAGGTAAAGGATGTTTTATTTCCCCGCTTTTTGCGACACAGGGTGGCACCACGGTGAGAGCATGTATTGAGAATGGCTTTTAGCTCGCCATCTTTGGTGCGGGTAACGACCACTGGTTGGCGACCAACCGTGACGGTGTAGTAATCCCCGGGTTCCTGAATTTGACTCTCGTGAGCCAGATACACCCAGCCGCCTTCAAAGACGTACTTCATTTCCAGGTCGAACAGTTCCCGATCCGTGAATATGCCGCGATCGCATTGATAACGGCCGGTCTCTGGATCCGCGACGACTGCATTGCGCACCTTCTCTTCGAGCTTGTCGAGTTTGGTAGTCATGTCGTTCACTCCGTCTTGTTCTTGGATGGCACTTACGCAGCGTCTGTTTGCAGAGCGCGCTGACGTCCGTGGCGTTCTTGGAGTTCTGCTTTATCCGTGGCAACCAGAACGACGTTGAATTCAACCTCGGTGACCGGCCCGCTTAAATGGTGCTTCGAAGCGGTTTCGGAATGCTCAACACGGTTGGCTTCCACCACCAGCTCTTCGCGCGTTGCGAATGCGAAGTCGTCATAGGTGTACTCGTCGCCGGCAATGTTGATCTGCGTGGTCAGATGCTTGTAACCCGGCTTCGACACGAAGTAATGAATGTGCGCAGGGCGCTGGCCATGGCGGCCCATTTGGGTCAAAAGCTGTTGAACAGAGCCCTCGGGCGGAACACCGTAGCCAGACGCCATGATGCTTTGAGCGGCGTAACGACCTTGGGCATCCGTCTTGATACGACGGCGCAGGTTGTATTCGCTCTGTGACTGGTCAAAGTACGAGTAGGCACCTTTGGTGTCCGCATGCCAGATATCCACGATGGCGCTGGCCAGCGGCTCGCCGTTTTCGTCAGTAACCTGACCCTTGATCAGAACCACCTCAGCGTGTTCATCAGAGCCATCGTCCATGCGGGCAAAACCATCACTCAGTGGCGCCCCTGCGACGTAAAGAGGCCCTTCGATAGTGCGGGGCGTGCCGCCAGTCAAGCCAGCCTGCTCGTCTTCCGCGTCTTGGCGGATATCCAGATACCGGTCCATGCCCAATCCGGGTGCCAGCAAAGCGGCTTCGCCATTAGCGCCCAATTCACCGACATAATAAACGGCACTCCAGAACTCTTCCGGGGTGACATCAAAATCTTCAACGATCTGAAACAGGTCGTGCATCAGGCGGTGAACAACTTTTTTTACACGCTCATTTCCGCCGGCTCTGTCGAAGCCAGCCACTTTATCCAGCAGTTCTTTAACATCGGCTGATTGCATAGTTTTAACGGTCATTATTAATCTCCTCGATCTTTTATTTTTGTTGCTCAAGACAGCGTTCAATTGGCAACGTTAAATATGCCGTCCCCCACCCTCGAAGGCACCGGCACGTGGTTAACAGCTCGCGCTTAGCGATCGTCTTCGTGAATGGACGACGGATGACGGCACAGGGGCGCGACGGTAATGTCCATATAGGGAAACAGCGGAAGATTGCTGATCAATTCCTGTAGTTCGGCGTTGTCTTCAACGTCGAAAATACTGACATTGGCGTAACTGCCGGCTACACGCCACAAGTGGCGCCACTTGCCCTGTTGCTGCAGGTCCTGAGCGTATGCCTTTTCGCGTGTCTTGATCTCAACCGCGACGTCTGCAGGCATATCGGTGGGTAGATTGACTTTCATTTCAACTTTGAACAGCATGCAAACGCCTCCGGTTATTGATTTTTGCGGCGATACTCAGCCAGCTTGTCTTCATCTATTTCGACACCCAGCCCCGGCCCCGCCGGAAGATCAACGCCGTTGTCATAAAAATTCAGCGGCTTGGTTACGATGTCGTCCTTCATAAGCAACGGTCCAAACATCTCCGTGCCCCAATGCAGGGTCTCCAAAGTGGACCAGGCGTGCAGGGCCGCTACCGTCCCAATCGTGCCTTCTAACAAGGTGCCGCCGTACAAGCCAATACCCGCAGCCTGGGCAACGGTTGCCTGCTCCAGAGCACGAGTAGGGCCGCCGGCTTTGGCGATTTTCATTGCCACGGCTCCAGCAAAACCTGCGGCGGCCAGGGCAAACATATCTTTGGCGTCGGCTATGGACTCGTCCGCCAGAATCGGGATATGAAACTTCCGGGAGAGTCGAACCAAGGCACCGAGGTCTTTCATCGGAGTGGGCTGCTCAACCAGATCAATGCCGGCCGCCTGCAGCTCTGCCATTCCTTTGGTCGCTGTCATTTCATCCCAAGCCTGATTCACATCAACACGCACACTTGCCTGCTCTCCCACTGCCTCCTTAATCGCCGCCACGTGGCGAACGTCATCCATCACCCGGCGCGATCCGATTTTCAATTTGAAATCGCAATGGCGTTTTTGCACCAATAAGCTCAGCGCTTCGTCGATGTCTCTGGCGGTGTCGCCGCTGGCCAATGTCCAAAGCACCGGAATATGCTGATGCAACGCACCCCCAAGCAAATCAGATACAGGGCGATTCAGCCGCTTTCCTTGTAAATCCAGCAACGCGGTTTCAATGGCTGACCGCGCCAGGTTGTTGCCTCGGGTTGAGCGATTTAACATTACCCTCAAGGTATTGATGTTATCTGCAGGCCGCCCCACAAGTTGCGGCTTGAAATAGGCTTCAATGGTAAGCTTTACGCTTTCAGGACTCTCTTGGCCGTAGGCCAGGCCGCCTATGGTCGTGGCTTCGCCTAACCCTTCGAGCCCTTCGGAGTCTTTTATTCGCACGATAACCATGGTCTGAACCCCCATGGTTGTCATAGCCAGCTGGTGCGGCCGAATGGTTGGTATGTCTACCAGAATGGCTTCAATGGACCGAATTGTTGCGAACATTTACTCTCCAAATCGCAAGTAGAAAAAGCTTATATTTTGAACAGTACGCAGTTCTACGCACCTGCGCTAATATTGATTAAGTAATAACCAATACCCTGGAGGTATGAGTGGAGCTTAGGCACTTACGATATTTCGTAGCGGTAGCGGAAGCCTTGAACCTGACCCGGGCGGCAGAAAAGCTGTTTATTGCCCAGCCGCCCCTAACCCGGGCGATCAAACAACTGGAAGAGGAGGTGGGGGTAGAGCTATTTATCCGCAAACCCCGGGGGCTTCAGTTGACCACTGGCGGAGAATATTTCCTGGAACAGGCGCGGCAGATTCTCAACAAAGTGTCCGGCACGATTAACGACACTCGCCGGATTGCACAGCATCGAAAAACGCTGTTCTCGATCGGGTTCGTGCCCTCCGTATTTTACGGGCAACTGCCATTTATGGTCAGACGCTTGAGGCGCAACAAGAATCTGGAGATTGTCCTTCATGAACTGAAGACACGGGAGCAGGTGGATGCGCTAAAAGCGGGCAAGATCGATATTGGCTTTGGTCGCGTGCGGATTGAAGATCCCGACGTGGAACAAACACTGTTATTTGACGAGCCCATGATTGCCGCGATACCCGCCGGCAGCCCTCTCACCAAGCGCCCACCCACGCTTAAGGACTTGTCGGAATGGCCGATGATTACCTTCCCTTCAACTCCCGGCCCCAATTTTGCAGACATGACCCAGAGCCTGTTCCATCGTTACGGCCTGCGCGTTAACGTGATGCAGCAGGTCAATGACGTGCAAACCGCTTTGTCTCTGGTGGCGTCGGATATGGGTTTTACGCTGGTTCCAGAACAGATTCGGCGCGTGCACAGGGAAGGCGTGGACTACATGCCCCTGGACGACCACAGCATTACGGTGCCGGTGATTGCCTCGAGGCGAAAAGGCGAGAATCCCAACGCAGTGATGCGGCTGGCCAATACCATTCTGGATGAGCTGGTGGAAAATCGACTGACCGGGCGCTATCCCTGATTCACCATGGGCGCGTTCAAACGCGGCACTCTCACCGTATCGTCTGCCGCAATATCTCCGCGGCCTTTTGCAAGCGGCGCAAGTAAACTCCCACCAGCGTCTCCATGTTTACCCGCGCGGCGTTGGTGCTGATGTTGATTGCGCCCAACAACTCACCGTCGCCCGCGAAAACCGGCACGGCGACAGAGCGAAGCCCGGAATCCAGTTCCTGATCGACAATGCA
>NZ_DRGY01000039.1 GCF_011049865.1 Marinobacter antarcticus
CGACCGAAACCAGTTCCTCAACGATCAGAATCGCGAATTACTGCAGGAAAAAGCTGTCCTCCAGGGTCAGTTGAAACAACTACAAACAAGCCTGGCTAAATAGCCCGCTATTGTCTCGGCCTGATCATCCCTGAGAGTTGCGAGTGATGCCAATCGCGCAAGGAGTAGTTAGATGTCTACCGTGATCTTTGGCAGGCTGCGAGCTGCGGCAAAACGCATTCAGCATGATGCGCTGACGGTTATTTTGTGGCGCGAGACCCGAATACCCCCCATAGTCGTTCGGCTGCTCGCAATCGCAGCGTACGCCATGAGTCCAATTGATCTCATTCCGGACTTCATGCCGATCCTGGGCTATCTTGACGACATTATCTTGGTCCCGCTGGGCATCGTCCTTGTCATCAAGCTGACGCCATCGAATGTGATAGAAGCAAGTCGCTCGAAAGCAGCTAAAGTGGCAATCAAGCCGATCAGCCACGTTGCGGCCGCAGTCGTTATTGGCACATGGCTTTTATGTGCCACGGCTTTTGGCTACTGGGTGTGGGAATACAGCAGGTAACGCATCGTCTGCACGTGATGAAATAGTTAATTTAAGGCTTGTAAAACAGATGGTTAATGCGCTTTTTGGAGGATTTCGTCAGAATCGTTGCCGACCCTCAGCTACAGCAGCAGTTGGTCGAGCTCAAGCGTCAGGCGGACGACGACAAACGTAAAGCGGTCATGGAAGCACTGCGTCGTTTCCGCTACCACGTGTACACCCGCTACAACTGGGACCAGGGCAAGGGCTTTGCCGCTCAGGGGCTGGTGTCGGACGTGTATGACGATGGTCGGTTTACCTACATCCGCCTGCATCAACCCAACCGAGGTCTGATGTCGGTTGAAACCGAGGTGGGCGAGAAGACCGCCATCGTGCCCACTAAATACGACGATACCTATGGTATGTACGTGGTGTCGGGCATTTATCCGAGCTTCACGCTGCGAGTGGATGATGCCCGGATCAATATCGCGCGTGCAGACAGCACCACCCATGGCGAATTCTAGGAGGCGTCATGGCTGAAGAAGCGGCACCACGCATTGAGGAAAAACCGGCCATTTACAAAAAAAAGCTGCAGGTCTGGCTGATGGTTGCCTTTGGCTCGGTGATGGCCCTGTTACTGATCCTGACGCTGATCAACATCTTCTCAAAGCTCAATGGCAGCAAGCCTCGCCCTCCGGAGATCGCCAGAGAACAGCGCAGCGCGCCGACCATCGATCGCCAGGATCAGTTCGATCAGCTGGTCAGCAATCGTCGACCGCGGGTGACGCCGATGGAGGCGATCGAAGTTGAGGGGATGACTGCGGCGACAGCGCCCTCAGCGAACGGAAAAGGCACGAAGAGCGAGGAGGCTCCTGCGGCTCCGCAGCTTTCGCAGGAAGAAAAGGCGCTGGCTCAATGGCAAGCTCGCGAGCGGCTTCGCGCTTTGAATAGCGCCCAAGCCGGCTGGGAGCTAGAGGGTTCGTCAGGGTCTAAAAAAGAGCAACCTGCAGAAGGCCGTCCCACGGTCGCTGCCGCCAGCTCAAGCCGTCCAGCGCGCCCCGGCCCGAACGATATGATGAGTCAGCTCGATGCGTTGAATCGCCCGCTTTCAGAAACTGGCAGTCTGGAAGAGCGACGCGCCGAAGTGCGCAAGCGAATCGAAGAAGCCCAGCGGTTGCGCGGAACGTTGGCCACCCAGGGGGCCAGTGGCCTTCCCAATGCGGCAGGACGCACTGCCGCAACACCTGAGCAGCAAGAGCTCAAAACCATCAAGACCAGCTTTCATCAGGCCCCTGAGAACGTCGCAGGTTACAGCAAGGAAAACCGCTACAACGCTGACATCGCTGGCAAGATCAAGATGCCCCCTGGCACAGAAATTCCGACCACGCTGATGCGAAAGGCCATCTCCGATTATACCGGTGGTTCGCTGAAAGCCATCGTTAGTCACGATGTGTACGACGTCAGTCGCGAGTTCGTACTGATTCCAAAAGGAACCGAGGTCAATATCGGCATCGTCCGGACCCGAAACGTCAACGAGGCCATTTCCAGCCGGGTCGCGTTTATCGTCAAGGACGCCGTTCTACCGGATACTCGCGTTATCGACTTCTCTACCGCCTCGGCAGTCGATCGTGAAGGGGTGGGGGCTATTGAGGATCAGGTTGACCACCACTTCATGGCCCAATTTTTTGGGGTGGCGGCCTATGCCTTGGTCAGTAACGAGTCCAGCTACGCCGGCACCGGCCTGGAGCAGGGCAGCTATACCGGCGATGTCAGCGCCGGGCTTCGCAGTGAGCTGTCTCCGCTTGCTCAGAAATATCTCAACATCGTCCCGACCAGCACCATCCGTCCTGGCCAGAGCTTTCGCGTCATCGTGGAAGAAGAAATGTACATCGAACCCTGGAGTCACCTGTATGCGCAGTACATGGAATAGTGTGTTCTTCATCCTGTCTTGCGCCGCCTCGGGCGCCTGGGCTAGCGAACCCACTCGAATTGAGATCGATCCGCTGTCGCTATATGCGCGGACGGTATACCCGGAGAGCGTCACAACGATTGGCGGGGCTGCCCGCTATTTGCTTGAGCCCACCGGCTACACGCTAGCGATCGAGCATCCCGCGCCGGCGGATGCCCGGACCATCGGTAACCGCGCGATTCCGCCGATCGCCAAATTGCACCGGACCATGCCCATTATCGATGCGCTTCAGATTCTCATTGGCACTGAAAAATGGATCGTAGTCGACCGGCATAACAAACTCATTTCGTTCTCGGAAAAGAGGTCATGACCATGCACGCTACGCTGATTCTGCTGGCCTTAACCCTCGCCTTGAGCGGCTGTCAGTCCACCAAAGTCGTGGGTACCGGTGACTTCTTTACGCTGAGCAGCCGTAACGTGGTGTACCGCGATCTAACCCGTCCGGTGGGTGTGGACAACGAACCGGAAACCGCTCGCTATGCCGTTCTGCCTGCGCATTAACGCGGCGCTGCTGGCTCTGGCCTTTAGTGGTCCGGGCTGGTCAGTTGCGGTCACTGAAGCGCCGGATACCGAGTCGCTGTATGAGCACCTGTATCCGGATGCGTCGCTGACACCGGAGCGGACCCCTGCATCGAGCTCAAGCGGCCGTGACACCGCTCGCTGGCCAGGCTTTGCCGCAGAGCGCCGACGTACGCGTTGGTCGGACGAGCAGATCGAGGCGATGCGCCGCGCATTCAAGCCACCATCGGCGCGGCGAGACGCTGAGCCAGACGACTCGCATCTTTCCCTGGCGTCTCCAACCGTGCCGGGCCCGCCCGAGGCGGTGCCCTATGCCAGCTTGGTGGAGAAATATGCATCCCGGTACGGACTGGATCCGCTATTGATCCACCAGGTCATCCTGGCCGAGTCGCAGTATGATCCGTGGGCGATCAGTCCGAAGGGCGCGAAAGGGCTGATGCAGCTCATGGATGAGGTGTCCGAGACGTTCAACATCGACCCGTTTGATCCTGAATCGAACATTCAGGTGGGTACCCGTTACCTTGCACAGATGCTGGCTCGCTTTGAGTCGGTGGAGCTGGCACTGGCCGCCTATAACGCCGGGCCTGGAGCAGTAGAGAAATACCAGGGCATTCCCCCGTTTGCGGAGACGCAAAATTATATCAGCCGAATCCAGGGCGGTTTGGTGCAAAGGGAGGCAGGGTATCCATGAAACGTATGGCCCTGGTATCGCTGATCAGCCTTTGCTCAGCTGCGGCTGCAGACGAGTTCGATTTCGACTGGAACAACAAGAATGATATGCGCGGAGCCTGGCTGATGTGCGCAACCACAGGTTTCACCCAGGGCGAATGCCCCAAGGTGTTTGAACGTTGCTGGCAACCCCCAATGATCTACCGCAAACGCCATAAGATTCGCACCTACTGCACTGGCACGCCGCAGTTCAGCATGAATGAGGCGGACTCGGAGCGCGTACGGCAGGAAGCATTCAGACGGGCTCAAGACGAGGCAGGCGATCGGTAAACGAGCAGGCGAGGGCGGCATGCGTTTAGCATTTTTGAAACAACTATTTGAAGGTGGTCTTTTGGCGCAAGCAGAAATTAATACGGCGCCAGAGGACGGGCGCTGGCAGTTACGGGTGATCAAGCAGGGCGGAGAAGCTCTGGAGGTCACGTTGGCGGCTAAGATGGGCCAAGTGAAGAGCTATAACCGGCTCAATGCCGCCATGATGGATGCGTATCGTATTGGCTTTCGGGCAGTTACGGTGCGGCTGCCGCACGATTACCAGCGTAGCGACGGGCCGCGGGAAGGACCGGTGAGATAAACCGGTTTGGCAAAACGCTGAACATAAATTTGCTTTTTCATGTTCACATATATAGCCTGCAAAACGGTTCATTCTCAAATACGAGGGCGACATGTCCGTGGATCTTTCAGCAATGCGCAAGTTATTCGAGTTCGGAGCTCTGAAGGCGGCTATCGTCGCCCCGGCTCCGATGGAGGACGGTGCATGGATGATCATGGTGGAGCGTGCAGACGGTCAGCGCGATCCCATGACTATTGCCAGGTCCAGTCGCATCAAGGGCTACAAGTCTCTTGAAGCCGCTGCGGCTGACGCCCGTCGTGTTGGATTTGGAGAAGTGAGGGTGCAGTTAGCGTAAACGTATATGCCAGAAACTAGAAAGCCCGGCTGGTAACCGGGCTTTCTAGAAAATATAAACAGGCTTCTGATCTTGGCGGACGGGGCCTGTTCCAACACACAGTGAGTCGATTATGGCTGGCATTGCGGGTTTGTGCAACCCCAAGAAAGTCACCCAATCGTCTCGCTATTATCATGGCGCGACAGGATGGTGGCGGTTTCAATAACAAGAGCATATGTTCCGCGGGCGAATCAGGGCGGAAACTATTGCGGACACAACCCGGACTCCCCTCGGCTGGAGCTGGTTGCCCCGACGACGCTTAAAACGCGTCCGAAGATTCTGTCCCTGCTCCAAAAGCGGATTCAGCAGTACTACGGCTCACCGACGCGCCTACCGTCACTGCGCTCAGCTAACCGCAGCAAGCAAGGCCGACAGCAACGTAGCGAGCGCCGTGAAGCCTGCCTTCTACTTCTAACTGCCATTCTCGAATTCACCGATCTGTCTTCTCTACGCTGCGGCGTGCCGACCGCGGATGGTTTCGTATCGCTCACTTTGAATTACCTGGTGCAGTTCACCGGCCTGCATCCGAGGCGTGCCGAGCGCGCCCTGGCCGATCTCAAGCGGGCTAATCTGTTAACTGTTGCCCAGCCTCGGCAGTTGCTAGAGGACGGCAGTTGGCGAGGCCTCGCCGCGGTCAAGGCAGTTAATAAACTGCTGTTCACCGCGTTTGGTTTGGGTCGCCGGCTGCAGCACGAGCGAGATCGAGCGACCAAGCGCCTGGTCAGGAAGACCCGAACGCGGGGAACCCTCACCACCTGGGCGCGTAATGCCCTGGTATTGAATACCCTATTCACTCAGCCAGGCCGGAGCTATACCCGGCAGCAACGGGCCCATCCACAGATGGGAGAAGACCTGGCACGAAGGCGACTTGATATGCTCCTCGCGCTAAGACAGGAGTATCCCAGCTGGAGCGCCGAGCAAATCAACCAGGAAGTCGACCGACTCGTCACCAGCCAGGTGCAAGCCTAAGCTAGCTGCGTCTTCTTTTCTGGTTTTGTCCTTTTCTGCTGGCATCCGAAGCGGTTTCCTCGGCTATTAACCCATCAATCCGCTATTACCCTACCCAATAGCAGGCTGTGCCCAGCTTCAGACCATGAGAGAAAGGAACAGTATTAGTTAAGTGTCGGTAACCAAGAAAATAAGTGTCGGTCATTAATCAGTAGGTAAAACCATCAGAAGGGCTTTGCTGCTATGCAGCAGAAATGCCTCGCGCCGATTTCGCGCCTACGGCGCTGCGCGAGAACACACGAGTCAGCCAAACCAGTCAGCACAAAACAACCAACGCTGGCAGCCTTCCGGTCGATGCACGCCGAATAACTCATCTTTCCTCCTAAACGTTCTGCAACGGCGTTTCTCTCCCTCACGCTGCTCCCTTCGGGAACCCCTGTTAGTTAGGGAGGGGGTCGGTCCAACTCCCTGCAACCTGAACAGGATCACAAACAGGCTCACCGCGTTGCTTCTGATGTGAAGCATGCCCATAACGCTTGGGTACTGGCTGAGATAATGTATGGACCACGAGGGAAGAAATATGCACGGAATGCACTACGTGATGGTGTTAGCACCACTAATGCTGAGTTTGGCAGCAGCGCTGTATTATTTAGCGGTCAAACCTGATTAGCAGCGACTTTATAGTCGTGACCAGCCAAGCTGGGCTGTATGGTTGGGTGTCGCCGCGGCAAATTACCAGTACCTGCTTCTATTTGGCCCGAATTTCATTCGGGCGCTTAGATGGTCTGGCTGCTGGCGGTTGCAGCCCTTTTCGTATCTGTATACCTAAAAGCTCGTTTAGATCTCAACAAGTATGCAGTGTTCGCGGGTGTGATCGTCTTCAGGACTAGCTCTGGTTCAGCTTGAACATCCGCTCGTCATACCTAAAATTTTGTATATCTAGGACTTCGATACTCCCCACGGCTGGGTGAGCCGGGTTAATTACCACATTTCTCTCGAGCGGGAGCACTACTGATGGGACGATCAATCCCATTTGCTTACCATCTCGGAGCCATTGCGATCCAAAGTCTACGCTTGGCTTGTCGGAAGGCAGCGAGTCCCAACCTTCTGGAAGATCACCTGGTCTCGGTTCGAGGTATAATTCCGGATCGTCCGGCAGACTGAAGCGAGTTATCGTCATGGGAATCTGTGGGCGCCCCGCCTGGTGCACGAAGGTCTCCAGGCAGCAGATCGCTGCGCTCAGTCCCATGTACACTGCCGGCAACTCGGTCTCATTCCAGCGGCCGCCTTCCAACGCAGCTCCAATCCCAGATAAATCCTTAGCACGCCTGGCTTTGCTGATACGCCAAGCAATCAAGCCGCATTTCCCCATTCGATCGCATGCAGAACCCGGCGAACCTGCCTAGCGCCTAGATCCGTGTCGCAGAGAGCGAAAGGAGGCTCACCCCCCAGCGCATCGTTGGGGATCGCTAACCATTTGGCTGCAATTTTGTCGTCCTCAAACACATCACGCGCTAATAATGCCACCTGCAACAGTCGATCGACACGCTCTGAAGCCACCGGATCCAGCGGTTTCCCATCTTTAAACCGGCGTTCTGCAGTGGAGGGCGATAGATTCAGCATGGTGCCTATGGTGCTGCGGTTGACGGCGAGCGCCGTACCGACCAATGCGATCATCATTGCGGGAAGACCCGCTCGGATGATCTGGATCCGTTCAGCATCTTTCAAAGCTGAAATTTGCTCGGCTACGGTCCAAAAGCTGGCGTCAGATTGAGCCTCGGATTGACCTTTGAGTAGCTCGGGTAAATCTATCATGATCATTAACGTTAATCCTCAAATGAGGTTTTGCGGTACTTCAAATGATAGTCCTAATCTTGCAGCTAAACCATCTCCGTTTATCTAGACATGGACTGACGGTTTTGTACGCATTGGGACTCTGCGATCGACGCACCGAGTGGTACGCAGGTGTGGTTAACATCTGTTACCAATGCTCATTTTTCTGGGTACTCATAGAGACGTGCTCGTTCTTAACTTAATGAAGTCTTTGAATGGACTTAAGTCTCTGGCCATACATGAGATCGAAGGCATGAAGCCAGCTCAGCTGAGCGGGTATGCAAAAATGATCGGAGACGTACCTACGAACCTGGAACATGCTCAGTCATTGGTTCGTGAAGGCCAGAAATTTTTTGAGCCTAGCAATCTCAAACTGTTGGAGCACCTTGGAGTGGATCCAAGATCTTTATCTATTATGATCAAAGACTTGGAAATTACCTGATGACCTGAGTAGAGACAGGCCTATGGCTTCGTATAATGAGGCACGTCGTTATGTTAACTCGCGACTGAAAGGAGATTGCAGGGTCGGAAAATGGTTTTCGTCCCGGCCCTGCTATTTAGCATAACGTCGGATTATGCGATGCCTTTTCGCTTAATTAGTTGCTGTTTAGTGTTCAATTAGTTGTTATGATGGTCCCATCTTAACAGGAGTACAAGACATGGGCCGCATGACAAAAACCAGCAAGCAGAACCTGACCGTTGCCGACACCTGCGGTTTTTCAGCCGCTGCTCCCGGCGTGCTGGTTTGGGTTAGTCGTAATGGAAACCGTGCTTTTCTTCATGACTCTGAATCGCCGCTCGTATACCCGACAGAAGCTCTTGCTCGTCGGGCTATTCGTCGCGTTCGCCCTGACCTTCAACCATCTACTATCTAATCACAACAAAGCCTCTGACGGCCTTACAGCCACTCAGGGGCTTTTCGCGTTCTTATCCCTATCCAACACCGACTGTGAGCGGAGCGACCAACGATCCCAGCCCTGGCATCACCAACCCTTCACCGCCAGCAACCTATTAACGAAGCGCCTATGGCTTCGCATACATACATTATGTTAAATATTCTTATTCTAATAGTTTATCAAGCAGGTCAGATCATTCCTTATTTAAATAGGTGGACGTGTTAAACGATTCAACCGGTCCGACGAATCCGAAGCTAACTAGCCTTTGAAACACGCTGGGAAAGAATATCGATGATAGGGCATTCCGGCACGCTCTCTCCGCTACACTGACTTGCCATCGCCGCCAATGCTTGCTCTATGCGGCGAAGGTCGTCGATTTTGCGCTGAATATCATCAATATGACAGAGCGCGAGCTCCTGGACTTGAGCGCATGTGTAGTGCCCTCTCTCGACTAGCGACAATAGACTCTGCACTTCATCTAGCGTGAAACCTAGCCCACGGGCGCGACGAATGAAGTTGAGTCGAGTGACATGGCTTTCTTCATAGAGCCGATATCCGTTCTCGCTTCGTGGTGGGCTCGGCAAAAGGTTGATCCGCTCATAGTAACGAATGGTTTCGATATTACAGCTGGTCCGCTTGGCCAGTTCTCCTCGACGCAATGACATCGCTTAGCTCCCCCTCTTGACCCTGTAGTAAGTACAGGGACTAGTGTAACTGTTTCCTGAGCGAGAGATTCAAAATGGAAACCCACAAAGGCAAGACGGCTTATTTAGGCGAGCAAGCCAGAACAAATCGGATTTGGCACAAAGGCCTACTGGCAAGTGGCGGCCTGATTAGTGCGGTTCTCGCCTCCTCCTGTTGCATCCTACCGCTGGTGCTGCTTTCGCTGGGCATCGGCGGAGCCTGGATGAGCAATCTCACGGCGCTTGAGCCCTACCAGCCCTACTTCCTCCTCGCCGCTCTGGTGATGCTCGGTGCCAGTTTCTACAACGCTTACCGTAAACCCAACAGTGCCTGCGGCACGGATGGCTACTGCCGCACCCCCTTGGCAGAGCGGGTAATCAAGGTCGCGCTTTGGACCGCGACGGCACTCGTCGTGTTGGCGCTCGCTTGGCCGTATGCCGCCCCGCTCTTCCTGGGCTAAATCCATCTTGACTTGAGAGCCTGTTATGAAGATTTATACTTTGATCTGCATCTGTCTTTTGACCGTAGCGAGCATGGGCAAGGCTTTCGCCGCGCAGCAGACCGTGACCCTTGCCGTTGACAATATGACCTGTTCCACCTGCCCCTACACCGTTAAAAAGGCACTTAGCCAAGTGCCTGGCGTGGAGAAGGCCACGGCTTCTTTCGAGGATAAAACCGCTACGGTGACCTTCGATGACACCAAGGCCAGTGTTGCAGATTTGACTACCGCGACGAGGAATGCAGGGCACCCGTCGCGCCGGGTCTCTGAGAAGTTCGAGGAACTAGCCCAGTAAAAAGCCGTGGCGTTCTCCCCGCTGAAATCGTGGGTACGGTGATTGTTGCGTTGTGCTGTTTCACGCCCGTGCTGTGGTATTACTCGCGGTAGTAGGGCTATCGGCCTGGCTGGGATATCTCGACCCGGTGCTATTGCCAGCGTTAGCGACTTTTGTCGGGATTGTTTTCTACGCCTTGCACCGCCGTGGCGCGAGCCACAGCGATAAAAACCCCTGAGGTAAGACTATGCGAACGATTATCCATATTACTGGCATGACCTGCGAAAGCTGTGCCCGCGGAATTGAAACCGCACTCAAGACGCTGCCCGGTGTCGAGGCCGAGGTCTCCTATGAGAACGGGCGCGCGACAGTGACCCGCACGAGCGACGTAGGTACGGATCGCCTACTGGAGACTATCCGAGCCAAAGGCTTTAGCGCCGATCTTGAACAGGCTATAGAACGGGATGGCGGCGCGCAGGGCGTAGAGGAAGGTCTGCACATCGCGGTTATCGGCAGCGGTGGTGCCGCGATGGCAGCGGCGTTGAAAAGCGTCGAGCGGGGGGCGCGTGTCACCCTGGTTGAGCAGGGCACCATCGGTGGCACCTGCGTCAACATCGGCTGCGTGCCTTCAAAGATCATGATCCGCGCCGCGCACATTGCCCATCTGCGCCGGCAAAGCCCATTTGACTTGGGCATAACGGCGGCCGAACCGACGATCAACCGTCACGATCTGCTAGCCCAGCAACAGGGGCGCGTGGAGGAACTACGCCTCGGCAAATACGAAAGCATTCTGGACGGCAACCCAGCCATCACTGTCATTCACGGTAGGGCCCGTTTCCGTGATGCACACACCCTGGTCGTCAGCCAGGACGACGGCAGCGAGCGCGAAGTCGCCTTCGACCGCGCCTTTATCGGTACCGGGGCGCATCCCGCCACTGCGCCTGTGACTGGATTGGCAGACACGCCCTACTGGACTTCTACCGACGCGCTGGCCAGCGATACCATTCCCGAGCGCCTGGTGGTGATCGGGGCGTCCGTGGTCGCCGTGGAACTGGCCCAGGCTTTCGCCCGGCTGGGTAGCAAGGTGACGATATTGGCGCGCAGCCAGCTACTCTCCCGTGACGACCCGGCCATCGGTGAAGCCCTTGAAGCCGCCTTCCGAGCCGAGGGGATCGAGGTGCTACGCGGTGTCCAGGCCAGCCACGTCGCCCATAGCGGTGGTGAGTTCGTGCTCACCACGAACACGGGAGAGATCAAAGCCGACAAGCTGTTGGTGGCGATTGGCCGCACGCCTAATACTGAAACGCTTAATCTTGACACCATTGGCGTGGCAACGAACGGCGGAGCGGTTGTGGTCGACGACCGGCTCCAGACCAGCGTGCCCGGCATCTATGCGTCCGGTGATTGCACCGACCAGCCGCAGTTCGTCTATGTAGCCGCCGCTGGCGGAAGCCGGGCCGCAATCAATATGACCGGGGGTGAGGCGCGGCTGGACCTGAGCACCATGCCAGCGGTGGTTTTCACCGAGCCACAAATCGCCACCGCTGGGCTATCCGAGGCTGAAGCCCAGGCCCAGGGTTTCGCAACGGACAGCCGCACCCTGACTCTCGACAATGTACCTCGGGCGTTGGTCAACTTTGACACCAGCGGGTTCATCAAGCTCGTTGTCGAGCGTGACAGCGGGCGCTTACTTGGGGTTCAGGCTGTGACAGGTGAAGCTGGCGAGCTCATCCAGACAGCTGTTATGGCTCTGCGGGCGCGCATGACGGCACAGGACATCGCCGACGAGCTGTTTCCATACTTGACCATGGTCGAGGGACTCAAGCTCTGCGCACAGACTTTCACCAAAGATGTCTCGCAGCTTTCCTGCTGCGCCGGGTAGATGTTTAAGAGGGAGCGATCACGCTAGTCGCGAGGATGTACAACCAATCACACGGGTCTTACGGGCGCAGTGTTGAAGCTGTATGAAGTACAGGCCTATGCTGACTTTTCAACATAACGCGTCCGAGCGACCGCCTGGCGAATCTTATTTCGGCAGCGAGCGAGTACGCGGCTGATCATCGAGGCGAGATTTCGCTAACGTCAACCAATACCGCGGCCCACGTTTACAGGTCCCCGGTTCAGCTAAGGAGACAACAGCATGGCGAAACATTACGACCTTATTGCCATTGGTACTGGCACCGCCGCCAAGATGGTTACTATGCGCGCACTAGCCGCGAACTGGCGTATCGCGATTGTGGATTCCCGACCTTATGGCGGAACCTGCGCCCTGCGTGGTTGTGACCCGAAAAAAATGATGATTCAAGGTGCCAAGGCCCTGGATCATGTTCACCGGATGCAGGGAAAGGGCGTGGCAGGCGAGGTCAGTATCGACTGGGCTGATCTGGTCCGCTTCAAACGGGGGTTTACCGACCCCATACCACAGAAAAACGAGCACAGCTTCCAAAACAAAGGAATCGAAACTTATCATGGGCAAGCTCGCTTCACCGGCCCCAATAGCGTCGAAGTTGACGGACATATCCTGGAAGCGCGGCATGTGTTGATTGCCTCCGGAGCCGAGCCAGTCGAGCTGGGGATCCCCGGCGAGGAACACCTAATAGACAATGAAGGGTTTCTGGCACTGGAAAAACTACCCTCGCGAATTGTCCTGGTCGGCGGGGGATATATTGCCGCCGAGTTTTCCCATCTTGCCGCGCGCTCTGGCGCGCATGTGACCATTCTCCAGCGCGGTGGACGGATGCTGAAGCACTTCGACCCGGACCTGGTGGATTGGCTGATGGAGGCTTTCCGCAGTCAGGGCATCGACGTAAGGACCCAAACCAACGTGGAAGCCATTGAGAAAACGGCATTCGGTTACAACGTGCATGTATCCTCGAACGGCAAAACGGGTACCGTTGAAGCGGATCTGGTTGTTCATGCCTCTGGGAGAGTACCCGCACTCAAGGATCTTAATCTGGAAGCGGCCGGCGTAGAGACTGAGAAAGGCCGGCTATTACTGAACGAGCACCTGCAGAGTATATCGAATACGGCAGTCTATGCGGCCGGTGATGCCGCCCAGGTGGGGCCTCCCCTCACGCCCGTATCGAGTCACGACGCCAAGGTGGTAGCCGCCCATCTGATCGATGGCAAGTGTGCCAAACCGGACTACGCCGGTGTGCCGAGTGTCGCTTTTACGATCCCGCCCATTGCGTCGGCCGGGCTCAACGAAGCACAGGCTAGTGAACAGGGGCTACGGTTTCGCGTCTCAAGCCAGCGCGCTCCGGATTGGTTTACCGCGCGTCAAGCCGCCGAACCGGTCTATGGCTTCAAGATCCTGATAGAGGAAGAAACCGAGCGCGTGTTGGGAGCTCACCTCGTTGGGCCCAACGTTGATGAGGTTATCAACCTGTTCGCATTGGCTATTCGTCACGGGCTGACCACTATGGATCTCAAAACAACAATGTTTGCCTACCCAACGGGGGCTTCCGACATAGGATCGATGCTGTAACGGTAAGGTGCGAGTAATACGACAGAGTCGCAGAGCCAAAACTGGCGTCGTGAGCGATATTATTTGCGAGCAGGATAACGATAGGAGGCTGTGTAGCCTGCCGATGCATGAGGGTCACTCTGATAGGCTCCCGTCGCTCGGGGTTAGTCTCAATAAGGCGGCATTCAGCGTCGGCCGGGTGACTTCAAAGTGTTGGCAGATCTCGGCTTTAGTGATGACGGGGTCGGCCAACATCGCAGCCGCCTTTCGAGCGTCACCCAATGTCATCTTGAATTTACGGCCCCCCTTTCTTCCTCGAGCACGGGCGGCGGCCAACCCTGCTTTGGTTCGTTCTTGGATGAGCGAGCGTTCGAACTCGGCCAGCCCACCGAAGATGTGGAAAATAAGTTTTCCGCCGGCGCTAGTGGTGTCGATGCTTTCAGTAAGCGATTTGAACCCTACCTGCTGTGCTTCAAGCTCTGAAACGATGGTCACCAGGTCCTTTAAGCTCCGGCCCAGGCGATCCAGTCGCCAGACCGTCAGCGTGTCACCCGGGCGCAAAATGTGAAGGCATTTTTCAAGCTCTGGTCGTTCTCGGGATGCCCCGCTCCCCTTCTCTTCGTAAATCCGCTCACATCCGGCAGCCATCAGCGCGTCCAGCTGCAGCGACGTGTCTTGCTGAATTGTTGATACGCGCGCATATCCAATATTCACGATGCTTACCTAAAGAAAACGTACGTTTGGTTTCAATAGAATATTATATGCGTTTCTTTCGGTTTAAACGCAGCGCATCGCCAATTTTTTGGTCAAGGCAAATGATGTAAAGAAAACGGTGGTTTGATTTACAAAAATTTCTGCGCGCCTGTGGCTCAGCATATTGAAAGCCAAGTTCTGCATGTTAATTAGGGCTGAACGCCGATTCGAAGTCATGGTTGCTGCCGCTCGGCCATGCGTAACCTAACCTCCTCCGCCTCCTTTTTGGTGTGAATCCAGTCAACAAAAAACGACCTCGCCCAGGCGGTGCGTCTGTTACTGAAGTTCCATCCCACGTCTTTACATTACAAAATTGTAATAATCTTGCATTGCTGGAAAGTTCCAAGAGGAATACGATTAAAACGTTAGATTTAAAAAAGTCTCCCTAATAAGACGAAAATCAAATGAATAAAAAAATCAGCCTTTCATTAATTGCTTCATCCATACTCATCGCCGCTCACTCCGGGGCCATCTCAGCACAAGAGCAAGCTGCTTCTGGCTTCCTAGACGGAAGCACCCTGTCGGTACTGAACCGGAACTTCTATTTTAATCGAGACGACCGCAATGGTCAGTTCAGCCCGAAAGGAACGGGATATTCGGAAGCGTGGGCGCACGGCGTAATAGCTAACTTCGAGTCCGGATTTACCGCAGGAACCGTTGGCTTTGGCCTGGATGCTTTTGCAATGCTGGGCTTGAAGCTTGATACTGGCGATGGACGAAACGGTGCAGGCAGCACCTTTGACGTTCTTCCCACCGACAGCCAGGGCGAAGCTGTGGATGAGTACACAAAGTTCGGCGCGGCGGCAAAATTAAGCGCTTTTGACACAGTCGTTAAAGTCGGCGATGTGTTTCCGACGACCCCTGTAGTCCATTATGGCGATTCCCGGCTACTTCCTGAAAGCTTCCGAGGCGTTACGCTTGTCAATACCCATATTGACGGGCTGACTGTGCAAAGCGGTCGGCTAAGCGGCATGAGCCAACCAACCAGCAGCAGCATGGATGATGAGTTTGCGACATTTTACGCAGGTCCGGTTGATTCTCCCTGGGTCGCATATTTTGGGGGGGATTACACTCTAAACCCTGCGCTAGGGTTCAGCTTGTATACGAGTCGCCTTAAGGACGCGTGGGATCAAAGTTATTTTGGTGCTTCTAGTGAACTGCCCTTGTCTGAACAACTTTCGCTATTTGGCGGCGTAAATTATTACTCCGCCACCGACGAAGGAAAGAAACTACTCGGTGAATTTAACAACCAGATTTGGAGTGCTAGTGTAGGCATCGCGACCGAAACACACGGCGTCACATTGTCCCACCAGCGCAACCACGGAGACGATGATTTCGATTATCTTCGCCAGGCTGATTCAGTTTATCTGGATCACTCGTTACAATATAGCGACTTTAATTCGCCAAAAGAGCGGTCATGGATGATTCGTTATGATCTCGATATGACTGAGTACGGCGTGCCGGGACTGTCATTTATGACGCGCTACGCCACAGGAAGTGATGCAGATTACTCGGACGCTAACGCTGTGTATATGCGTGCAGATGCCAATGGAAACCCGCTAACTGATCAAAAGCGTTGGGAGAGAAATGTCGAGGCTCAATATATAGTGCAGACCGGAAGGCTTCAGGGTTTGTCTTTCAGGCTCCGCCAGGCTACGACACGAGCGACTGCTTTCGAGTCTGATCTTGATGAAGTCCGGGTTATCATCGCCTACCCGCTTGATATTATCTGATTGCGATTCAACATGGGCGCCTACACGGCGCCCTTTTTCAATGCCCAAATGTTTTCGCGTCGCCACATTCTCTCGATTGGGATTCGACATCCAAGGTCGTATGGCCGATGGAAAATTCGCTATTTAGTAGTTTTTTGACCTCGTCTTTAATCTTTTCACTTCGGTTCATTAGTTTATCTTCAATCACGAGATGGGCCTCAAGCGATGTCCGATGCTCATCTATAGGCCATATGTGTAGGTGATGAATGCCACAAACCCCTGGAATGGTTAATGATCTTGATATGATTTCTTGAGGGTCTATATCTTTTGGTGTGGCAGACATGAGTATGCGAATGGCGCCACCTATCTCTGAAAACGCTTGCCACAATATATACCCAGCTATCATTAGTGTTATCAGGGGATCTATAAATACCCAGTCATACAAAATTATCAAGGTCCCTGCAATGATGACAGCAATGGACCCCAATGCATCTGACACATTGTGTAAAAACGCCGCCCGAATGTTCATGCTGGACTTTGATAACGAATAGGTCAGCATGGCCGTTATCGTGTCAACCACTAAAGCGACAGCTGCGATAATCACCACCGTCCACCCTTGAACGGGCTGAGGTTCTATGAAGCGAAACACTGCTTCGTAAACCAGGTAAAGACCTATCACTATCAGAGTGGTGTAGTTTATTAGCGCGGCTATCAGCTCGGCTCGGACGTAACCAAATGTCCATTCTTCATTGGCTGGACGCCGAGCTATTCTCCTGGCGACGTAAGCGATGGCCATCGAGATGGCGTCGCTTAGGTTGTGGATTGCATCGGCAACCAGCGAGAGGCTCCCTGACAATATTCCCCCCGCTATCTGCACCACGGTCAGGACAAGATTGACGGCTACGGCCCACCAAACGCGTTTATCACCAGCCTGTTCATTGTGTAGGTGTTGATGTCCCACGTTGCCTCCTGTCGCTAGTGAAAACCTCAGTTCGTATCGGGTGCTGCGCATTTGTGGGTGCGCCCGCCCTGCTGTCTTGTCGTGGCGATCCCGAGGTTATGTTGTAGCCTCTTCAACTGCTTTGTGCTTTCGATCGTTTCGGTGGAGCATTGAGTACAAGATCGGCAGAACGAACAACGTCAGCAGTGTCGATGAAATGATCCCGCCGATCACGACCGTCGCTAGCGGTCTCTGGACCTCGGCACCGGTTCCCGTGTTGAGTGCCATTGGTACGAAACCTAGACTTGCTACCAACGCGGTCATCAAGACCGGTCGCAGACGAACCAGGGCACCCTCCACAACCGCCGTGACGAGATCCCCCTGTTCCCGCCACAGGTCGCGAATGAAGGCCACCATCACCAGACCGTTGAGGACCGCGACGCCGGATAGCGCGATAAAGCCCACGCCGGCCGAGATCGACAGTGGCATGTCCCGTAGCCACAGGGACAAGACCCCGCCAGTAAGGGCGAGCGGCACGCCGGTGAAGATAATTAGGGCGTCTTTTATCGAACCGAATGCCATGATCAGTAAACCAATGATAATCGCCAGCGTGATCGGTACCACAAGGGCGAGACGCGCGCTGGCCGATTGCAGTTGCTCAAAGGTGCCGCCGTAATCCAGCCAATAGCCATCCGGCAAATCCACCTCCTGTGCGATGCGCGCCTGTGCTTCCTCTACAAATCCGCCCAGGTCGCGGTCCCGTACGTTGGCGGTTACCACCACCCGCCGCTTGCCATTTTCACGGCTGATCTGGTTGGGCGCTGGTGCCAGCTCCAACTCGGCCACTTCCGACAGCGGCACATAGCTTCCGTCCGGCAAGGGAATGGGCAAAAAGGCCAAGCTGTCGATGTCACGCCTGACCGCTTCCGGCAGGCGTACCACCAACTCAAAGCGGCGGTCACCCTCGTAGATCAATCCGGCGTTTTCACCACCGATACCGGTTGCCACCAGTGCTTGCAAGTCTTCGACATTCAGGCCGTAGCGCGACAGCACCATGCGTTTGGGATGGACCGACAGCATGGGCAGCCCCGTGACCTGTTCGACCTGGATATCCGCCGCGCCCTCAACGGTTTCGAGCACTTCCTGAACTTCTAGTGCCGAGGCCAGCAATTGATCCATGTCATCGCCAAACACCTTAATCCCGAGATCGGCCCGTACTCCGGAGATCAACTCGTTGAAGCGCATCTCAATGGGTTGCGTGAACTCGTATTTGTTGCCAGGCAGTTGGGTCACGGCTTCCTCCATTTCCGCTACCAGATCGTCCTTGGTTTTGTCGGGATTCGGCCATTGGTCGCGCGATTTGAGGATGACAAAGTTGTCCGCCACGCTCGGGGGCATGGGATCGGTGGCCACTTCCGGCGTGCCGATTTTGGCGAACACCTTGTCCACCTCGGGGAAGGCCGTCAGTCGCTGTTCCAGCTGCGACTGCATCTCGATGGATTGCTCCAACCCGGTGCCCGGGATGCGCAGAGCGTGCAACGCGATATCTCCTTCATCCAGTTGTGGAATGAATTCCGAACCCAGGGTGGTGGCAAGCCAAATACAAACCAGAAGGAGTGCCGTTGCCGCCCCCAACACCAGCCAGCGAAGCTTCATGGCGACCAGCAAGGCAGGCTTGTACAGCGATTTGGCGCCGCTGATCACAGGGCTTTCTTTTTCGCTGATCTTGCCCCCCATAAATACCGCCACGGCGGCCGGTACCACGGTCAGCGACAGCACCATGGCAGCCAGCAGCGCCATCACCACGGTCGCCGCCATGGGGTGGAACATCTTACCCTCGACGCCGGTAAGGGCAAAAATTGGCAGATACACCACGGTAATGATCGCGACACCGAACAGGCTCGGACGGATGACTTCGTTGGTGGCTTCGAACACCAGCTGGAGCCGTTCTCGCAACGGCAGCTTGCCATTGTGCTGGGCATGGGACAGGCGCCGGATGCAGTTCTCTACGATAATCACTGCGCCATCGACGATCAAGCCGAAGTCCAATGCCCCCAGGCTCATCAAGTTGGCCGACACGCCCGTTTGCACCATGCCGGTGATGGTAGCGAGCATGGACAAGGGGATCACCGCTGCGGTAATCAAGGCGGCGCGCAGATTGCCCAGTAACAGAAACAGCACTACGATCACCAGCAGCGCCCCTTCGAGCAGGTTCTTTTCCACCGTGGCAATGGCCTTGTCCACCAGGGTTGTGCGATCGTACACCGCCTCTACTTTGACCCCGTCGGGCAGCGAGGGCTGAATGGTCTCCAGCTTTTCGGCCACTGCCTGTGCGACGGTGCGGGAGTTTTCCCCCACCAGCATCATGGCCGTGCCCATCACCGTTTCCTTGCCGTCGCGGGTGGCGGCCCCGGTGCGCAATTCCTTGCCAATGCCCACCTCGGCTACATCACTGACTTTTACCGGCGCACCATGGCGGTTGGCAATGACCACCTGCTCAATTTCGACGATGGAGGCCAGTTGTCCCGGCGAGCGCACCAACAGTTGCTGTCCGTTGCGTTCGATATAGCCCGCGCCGCGATTAACGTTATTGGCTCGTAGCGCCTCCACCAGTTCATCCATGGTGATGCCAAATTGCAGCAACTGCTGTGGCGAGGGCGTGACGTGGTACTGCTTGTCGTAGCCGCCGATGGTGTTGATCTCGATCACCCCAGGCACCTGCGCCAGTTGGGGTTTAATGATCCAGTCCTGAATTTCTCGCAGTGCCGTGGCGTCCAGGGGGCTACCATCCGCCTGGGTTACGCCGGGCAGCGCCTCCACGGTGTACATCAAGATCTCGCCAAGGCCGGTGGCGATGGGGCCCATTTCTGGTTCCAGGCCTGGCGGCAGGGCATTCTTGATGGAGCCAAGGCGCTCATTGATCAGGTTACGGGCAAAGTAAAGGTCAGTGCCCTCCTCGAATACCACAGTCACCTGGGACAAGCCATAGCGGGATATTGAACGGGTATAGGACAGATCGGGCAATCCGTACAAGGCCGTTTCCACCGGGAAGGTGATGCGCTGCTCCGCCTCCAAGGGCGAATACCCCGGCGCTTCGGTATTGATCTGCACCTGGACGTTGGTGATGTCCGGCACCGCATCGATGGGCAGGCGCTGAAAGCTCCACAGGCCCACACCGATCAGCACCAGAATAAGGGATAAGGTTAAAAACCGCCGCTCTACCGAGAAGCGTAAGATGGCATTGATCATCATAGCCTCGAGGGTTAGTGGTCGTGGGATGCGCCGGATTTTTCAATATCGGCCTTGATTAGATAACTGTTATCCACCACATAGCGATCGCCCGCCTGCAGCCCGTCAAGCACCTCGGTCAGGGTGCCGTCGCTGTGGCCCAGCTCTAGCGGACGGATCTCGTAGGTATCGTCCACCTGGACAAACACCACGGTCCAGTCGCGGAATGACTGCAGTGCGCGGTTGTTCACTGCCAGCGGCACCTCCAGGCTTTCTACCACGATATCTCCTGCTATCAGCAGGCCGGGGCTCAGCGCGCCCTCCGGGTTCTCCACTTTTACGCGGGCCAGGGTATAGGGGGCATTGTCTGGGGAAGGCAGCAGGTAGTTGACGGTAGCTTGCTGATCGACTCCCTCGGCCTTCACGTAGACTTTCTGGTCGACCGCCACCTCAGAGCGCTGGCCCGGAAATACCTGAAGCTCCGCCCACAAGGTCGTTAAATCGGCGATGGCAAACAGAGGCTGCTCGCCGGCGATTTCGCCAACACTGATCTCCCGCTCGATCACCACGCCGTCAATAGGTGAGCGCAAGTCATAGGTTTTGAGGCTTTCGTTGGATTCCACTTGTGCCAGCCGATCGCCTTTGGCAACACGGTCACCCAGACGAACGTTGACCTTGGTGATGACGCCGGGAAAGCGGGCGCGCACCCGCGCGATCTGCTCCGGCGCGGTGGTCAGTCGCCCATAAGCTGTCAGCGTTCGCTCGATCGAGCCCGGACCGGCCTCGGCTGTTCGGATTCCAGCTTGTTCAGCAATGTCGGCTTCAATGCGGGTACGACCTTCGTGGGACTCCCACTGCCACTGGTATTGTTTACCGTTCAGGGCAAGCGTTACTTCCACATCAAAGGAATGGGGCTCAGTCACCACGCCATTGCCCAGCCAGTAGTCTCCCTGGAAGGCAAAGTCAAAGGCATCCTCTTGCCCGCCCAGGCGGGTAAGTTGGACATTGAGGTCAACATCATCAGTAACGGGTGTTCCGTCCTTTGTCACCCAAGCGCGGTATTCCGGGGGGACTCCCTGCTCGAAAATCTGCAATTCCACGGTGGCGCCATCTTGCTGTAGCAACAGGCCGCCATGGGGGCCTTTGGTTTCGGGCGCTTCGTGCTGCGCCTCTTTGTGATCATCTTGGTCATCGTGCTGGTCTTCCGCAGCATGTAGAGGGCTGATGGCCAGACAAGTAGCCACTAGTATCCAGTAGAGTGGTTTTATCAATTGCATGGTTCAATAATCCTGTATTTGTTGATTAGCGCCTGGGCACGGCCCGAAAGTAGTCGGCGCTCTCAACGCAGCTATAGCGGCCCGCGCTCCTAGGCTCGCCGGGTAAGGTCGAGTGTTTTGGTCAAATAAGGCAGCTTCTCAATGAAGTAGATGTTTCGTTTTGAAGCTTGCAATGGTCCTGCAATGAACCATAAAACTTATAAAAAACGGGTTAATGGCCTGTTGCTCGTCATAAACGTAGTCCTATCAAAGTTTTTGTATAAGTTGATCATTGGGCTTCTAGCGGCTGACCTGTAAGTTGTTCGATCAGTGCCTGGTTCAACAATATCGATGACGCCGTCTCGATGAGCGAGTGGCGGGCAGAAAGGAGGTCAGCCTGAGCGGCGTTCCATTCCAGATAACTGTACCGACCCCTTTCATAGCCTTCTCGTGTTAAACGTAGGGCCTCAGTTAAATCAGGAATTATCTGTTTATTCATGGCCCGAAATGCTTCCAGATACTGTTGTCGTGTTTGATAAGCTTCAAATAGCCGCGCGCGCAGTCTGAGCAATGCATTGTCTTTTCGATACAGCACTTCTTCCTGCGCGGCTAAAGCCGACCGTAGTTGCCCACGGTTTCGCTTACCTGAAAAGAGTGGAATCGATGCACTGGCGACCACGGCAAAATCATTTGTTGCCTCCGGACGACGGGCGCCGATTGCCCAGCGAATATCGCTATCCGCCAGGCTTTCTGCCAGTTGGACCTCGGCCTCTCGTACGCGTTGTTCGTTGGCGAACACCTCGATATTTGGGTTGTTGGCTATGCGTTCGAATAAATTATCGAAGCTAGCGGTGGCTTCGAATCGAAACAAGTCACCGTGGAGGCGCGAATAATTTGCCGACATCTCTCCCCAGTTTGCTGCTAGGTTCGCTTTTTGAACCTGGTAATTCGTGGTGAGATTTGCCAGCTCAATCCGAGCTTCCGCAAGCGCAGCTTTCGCTCTAAGAACGTCCGCTTCAGGCGCTGCGCCTTGCTGTGCGCGGCGCTTGACGGTCTCGTAGGCGGTCTCGGCTATGTCAACTGCTTCTGCTGCGACGCGAATCTTTTCCTGAATAGCCAACGTGGAAATAAACGTCTGAGTGACTCTACCGAGCAGATCCAATATGTCGGCCCGACGTTCAGCCTCAACCAAATCATACTCGGCGTCGACTATGCCGATGCGGGCTTGGCGCTTCCCTCCCATCTCCAGAATGGATGATAGCGAGAGAGTGTATTCGGCAGTGTCGACCCCTTGGTCTCCGCTCCCTGCAATCCCTTCCGTTTCCAGGCCCAACTCGTAAGCGGGTAGCTGACTGGCGGTCATACGTCGTCCATCCAATGCTCTGATGCGAAGGTCGAAGATCGGCAGATCCGGATTTCGGGCTATGGCGTGCGATATCGCTTCGCCCAATGACAATTGATCGTCAGTCTGCGCATGCGCCGATGAGGTCACTAGCCACACAAGTACGACAGCGGAACACAATAACCAACTCTGTTTCGGTCTCTTTTGTTGGGCATCACCTGGTTCACCAAACATACTTACTCTCCAAACTAGGTTGTCTCAATTAGGGCTGATTGTTTTGTTCCGTACTGGAGCTTCGGAACCACAATTGAAATGTCGTAGGGCCCGCCGGATCCGTTTGTACAGTGACGCTGCCTTGATGGATCTGCATGGTCGAACGGACGATCGAAAGACCAAGTCCAGTCCCTCCTTCGTCACGTGAGCGCCCGCTATCCACGCGATAAAATCGTTTGAATATCGCTTCGGTGTGCTCTTCGGGTATACCGGGGCCATCGTTTGTCACAGACAACACGATAGATTGACCTTGCCTCTCGATGAGTATCGGAATGTTGCTGTGGTGAGACGCGTGTCTGATGGCGTTGGACAGTAGGTTCGATATGGCTCGCTGCACCATTAGCCTGTCGCCCACGATAACGCCGTCTCCCTGGACGGTCAGCATGATGTTCTTGTCTTCTGCCATAATGCTGAACAGGTTTACTACCCGTTTTGCTTCTTGGCTTAGATGTATTCGGTCTGACAAATTTGCAGTCTCTGATTGCAGAGTCTGTGCAAGGTAAAGCATGTCTGAAACGATACGGGATATTCTGCCGAGCTCTTCGACGCAGGATTCGAGGGTCTCTTTGTATTGTAAAGAGGTTCTATCACGTGATAGCGCAACCTGAGCCTTACCCATCAGGTTGGTAATGGGTGAGCGTAATTCGTGAGCCAGGTCATCGGAAAAGTCGGAGAGATGTTGCACTCCGTTTTCAAGCCGGCCTAGCATGACATTGATATTGTCTGCTAGCTCTTTAAGCTCAACGGGTAGTCCGGAAGATGGGACCCGCCTATTTAAATCGTATGTCGTTATGACTGATGCCAGATTGCGAAAATTGTTTAACGGCGCTAACCCGCGCTGCGCAATCCACCAAGCACCAAAACCAATAATCATCAAAAACAGCGGTATTGCCACCATGGTGGAATTTCGGTACGCGTTCAGTAATTCCTCGTCGTCGGAGCGATTACTAATAATAATTAGCTTCAAGCTCTCATCGCTCGAAGCAATGAGAAGCGTGCTTGATATCATCATCGCGTTAATACCGAGATCGCTAAACCGCTTCTCGTGAAAGTTCAAGTTTTCTAGGCAAAGGCTATCGGTTATTACTTGACTAGAAATCGTGCCGATAGTGAAAAGTAGGTCTTGAGGAGGGCCTGCATTACATGCGGCCAGCGTTAAATCCGGATGCCCAGTTATTAGGTCGACTAGAACGTGGGATCTAAGACTTGACGCAGAGGAGGGTTTGGATTCTGTTATGCTGTGTTCGATTTGCCTTAGCTTTTGCTCAAGTTTTGATTCCGCGATGATTTCAAGTTGGCTACGCAGCGTTAACCATGACTGGCTAAATATTAAGAGAATAAGAGCGGATCCCAAGATGCTGACCGATAAACCAATCCTCAGCGACAAACTCAGCGGCTTGATCATCCACGGTCCTCAAGTACATAGCCCACTCCGCGGAGGGTGTAAATCAGTTTTTTTTCGAAGGGCTCGTCGATTTTTGCCCGCAACCGTCTGATGGATACGTCAACAACGTTGGTGTCACAATCAAAATTAATGTCCCAAATCAACGAGATTATTTGAGTTCGGGTCATGACCAGTCCAACGTTCCGCATCAATAGTTGTAGAAGTGAAAACTCCTTGGTTGTCAGATCGATGCGATGTCCCGCTTTGTGCACACGATGTCTCGCGGGGTCAATTTCCAGGTCGGCGACCTTTAAAATTTCAGGTTCGGTAATTTTTTCACTTCTTCGCAAGAGAGACCGTACTCTAGCGACGAGCTCTGGAAACTCAAACGGTTTAACTAAATAATCATCCGCTCCTAAATCAAGCCCTTTCACCTTGTTAGACAGCCGGCCGCTTGCGGTCAGCATCATGATTCGCGCGTCACTGGTTCGACGAATTTCTTTCAGAACGGCCCAGCCGTCTTTCTCTGGCAAATTTACATCAAGTAACACTAAGGCATAGCTTTGCGTTTGGAAGAGATGTATTCCATCTGTTCCGGTCAACGCATAGTCAACTATGTAACCGCATTCGCTGAGACCTTGCTGCAAATATTCGGCAGTCTTGATCTCGTCTTCGATGATTAGAACTCGCATCGTTTGCCTTTTTGTATGGTCACAATCTGAACGACTGTGATGCGCGGGCTGATCAAAAAAAAGGCGCCGGTAGGCGCCCAAAACATCTCTTGTTGAAGGAGTACAAGTACTGCAAGAGATGAAACCGCGCACTAGCTGTTGTCAGGATCTTTCTTTTCGTTTCGTTCTATCCTTTCCAGAAACAGCTCGTCGTTATTCATAATAAGCTTCTTACGCTCTCCAGCTTCGTTATTAGCCGTAGACTCGTCCGCGTTCACACCGAATCCGTGGCGGTCGGCCAGCATTGTTCTCAGTCGCAGGCTGCCATCTTCGGCCATTATTGCCGTGCTGACTCCGGACAAGGCGACAGCCATGCTCAATACAGTCATCATTTTGCGATATGTCATAGCGCCCTCTTCTTTGGCATTGGGGTTGAATCCATGCCGTCATTATCCGGGCTGAGCCTAACAAGAGGGTTAGCCGTACATGACAATTCTGTCATGTACGGCTTTTAGCTACGTTTTTTTGCTGCATCCCATGCTTGGACGGGTAACGTCCTGTAGGAGGTTATTGATGGACGTTTTCTGGTTTTGGATGCGAGGGCGCAGAATCTACCATTTGTATATGAAAAGGATCAGCGAGACAGTATTGCAGCGAACCTCTTCGTAGCGCTCCGCGAGCACCTCGGAGGGCATAAAAGAATTGTGAACGCCCATCAGCCAGGCTCCGCGAGAAATACACCAAACCACTGATTGCTATCGGTCCATACCTGATAGCGGGCAAAGCCCGCTTCCTTGAGCATCTGACCGAAACCATCAATTGTGTACTTGTGGGAGTATTCGGTGAGAACGTGTTCGCCTGCGTTGAACTGTCTACTGATATCGCCAGCGAAGTCCACGGTCTGGTCGCACTCCGCCACCAACTGCATCTCGATGCGCTGGTGGGCTTCATCGAACAATGCGCGATGGCGAAATAGCTCGGTGTTGAAATCACTGTTGAGCTCACGGTTGACCACCTCAAGCACATGCAGGTTGAAGGCTGCCGTAACGCCCTGAGCATCATCATAGGCGGCCTCCAAAATGTCTCGGTTCTTGACCAGGTCGACGCCAATCAGCAGCCTGCCTTCGGCAGGGCAATGGCGACGAATGCTTTGTAGGAAACGCAGCGCATGCGGTCGATCGAAGTTGCCAATGGACGATCCGGGATAGAAGAACACCGGCGCGGCCCCGGGACGCTCGCTAAGCAGGCTACGAATATCCATCGCCTGGGTAAAATCGCTGACGACGCCCACACAGTCAATTGCTGGATAGCGGGCGGCTACCGCAGTGAGAGAGCTCTGCAGGAAGTCCCCGGCGATGTCCACCCCGACCAGCCGGGTCGGAACCATATGTTCGAGCCATTGCGTCGATTTCGCGCAGTCACCGCAGCCCAGGTCGATCCACTGCGATACCTCCGGCAATGCCGCACCGATATCGTCGCGGTACTTGTCGAAAATGGCCGCTTCGGTTCGCGTGGGATAGTACTCGTCCAGCTTGCAGATTTGCGTGAAAAGCTCGCAACCCAGGTCGTCGTAAAAGTACTTCGGGTCGATCTTCGCCTGCGGCGACAACAGGCCGGACAGCAATTGGGTGCGCTCGATAGAATGATTGGATGCGATAGTATTTTCGATGCGTGGCAGGGGAATAGCTATGTTCACGGCGACCTCTTTATACGGGTTTATGAATCAAGCTAGCATTGGGTCATGTCGAAGCTACTGAAGCTTTCGCATAGACGTTTGGTAATGCTTCTCACCGATCTGGCCGGCTTCAAGCAGAAGCAAGCCAGTCTCATCTCAGTAATGAATAGATCCTAATCCACGGTGCCAAGGGTGCTTAGATGACAAGTAGGAGGAGCTTCACGGCTTCGCCCTACTCTGCTCTGCTTTGCATTCGTACCAGCCGAGATAGCCGATATTCAAACCTTGCTCGAGAGAGAAATGTAGCTCGGCTGTAACGAGCTCTCCTGGTTTCGCTGACGCGGGCTGTCCTTCTCCATCCGAAACCACTCTCATCTCCAAGCCTTCTGCCGTGAAAACGAGGCCTTCCTTCAAGTTTTCGTAACCAGGTTTCTGATCTGATGACAGCTCCACTAACCGACCATGAATCTTGGTTACGGCACGATAACCTTCGCTTTGAGCGGCGTTGCTTATCGCAAGTATCGGAGGGCTTTCTGCGGTGTACAGGTAGGTGCAGTACGAAACGTCCCCCAACACTTTTTCAATCTCAGCTTGTTCCATTGTCTGGGGATCGATTGCTGGGATATCAGGCGAGTTGACAGCCTCTTGCGCACCGACCACTTCAGGAGAAGGCCCTTGCATCATTGGTGTTTTCATACCTTCCCCAGGGGCGGGATCGCCACACCCTGCGAGGAATGCGGTGCCCAACGTTACAGCCGAGAGGAGAAAAATCTGCCGAGTGCAATACCATGAAGGAATAAACATCAGTCTGCCCTCTCCAAGTCGCGTATGAGATATTTCATTTCCGCAATTTCGCGACGCTGCGCCTCAATAATATCGTCTGCCAGCTTACGGACACGTGGGTCCGTAATTTGTGCGCGCTCGCTGGTCATGATCGCGATTGAATGGTGAGGAATCATTGCCTTCATGTACTCGGCATCGCCAACGGTAGCCTGGCTGCGGACAAGCCATAATGCCGCAACGAAAAGCAGCGCACTGCCCCCATAAATTGCGATGTTCATCATTTTTTTCTGATACATGTTGAGCATAAAACTCAGCATTACCACAGCCATCACAGGGCCCATGACAAGGGCCATCCATGCTCTGGTCTCGCTCCAAAACACATGTTCAAAGGCATACGTATTGAGGTACATCACGCCAAACATGATGATCGTAGACGTAGCGACCATCGCGCCGAAACGCCAATAAGACATGTTCATAGTGTTTTCCTTTATTGCCCGTCATCTGCTGAATTGCCCGTGTCAAAGCTAGCGTACTCAGTCGCTGTCATGCCGGGGAGGCGCATGACAAACGCAGTTATTTCCCAAAGCTCATCATCGCTGTGAGTAGGCCCGAATGCAGGCATACCACTCATACGCACACCGTGCTTTGCCAGCCAGAACACTTCATTGGGCTTCCATTCTGAGACGACGTCGGGAAGATGCGGGGGCTGTGGCAACATGCCCCGAGCCCACTCACTCTTTTTGACCCCTGGACCGCCGTGGCAGTGCTGACACATTGCCTTGTAGCGGGTTGCTCCGGCCGACACCATCGCATCGCGCAGTACAGGAGTCTGGACGGCTTCCGCTCTGTCAGAAACCGAGTTTTTCATCGTTGTGTCAAGTGTCCAGCGCACGATGGGCTGATGGTCCTGAGTAGCAGCGACGTTGTAGGCGCCTGAATAAGCGACAGAAACGACGACAACGAGTGAGATCAGAATTACTGCTACAAGCCCGACGGCTGCCCCTTTAGCTAGTTGCCTAGTCTTCGGCTGCATTGCGTCACCTCACGTTTCGCTAGATGGGAAGCGAGTATTCGCCTCCTGTCACTGGACCTGCTGTGAGGAGTGAGGTTTCATTCAACATGCCAAGCTTACAGAAATGTAATCTTCTGTTTTGCTGAGCTTGTCTGGCTTACCACTATCTTGAAGGAGGGACCCGTGATGGGTCGTATTGTCCTGGAAAACCAAAAACGATGCGCCAATGGGTCTTAAAGACAGAGAAGATCAGCGTCAAACAACGAAGTCTAGTGAAGGCGGACATCAATTATTGAGACTGGACTATCGCCGGAGGAGGCGCAAAAGAATTACCACACTATCCTTGAGCAACAAACCTAATGCGCCGAAGAAGAGCTCAAGTGACCGCTTTGTTGGAGCGCGACGTGTGGTCGTGGAAGGAGGTGTATGGTTGGCCTGCCTTCTCGACGTTAGCCGGACAAAACGGGAAAAGATGACATTTCAAGGGGGGGCGGAGCGTTGCCCCCACTGCTAGTGTTGGTTGTCCCAGCACACTTTTATCCTTCCAGCGTGCTCAACTCGTCAGGTATCAAGGATAGTTCGCTATGACCTTTTCTCCTTCTGTGCTTACACCGATCACCTTGTACGGGTGGACAACCCCTGGAACTTCCATGCCAGGCGATCCCGCCGGCATTCCAGGTACTGCAATGCCTTGCAAGTCGGCGCGTTTTGACAATTCAATAACCTGCGCAGCCGGTACATGACCTTCAATGAACTTGCCATTCAGAGTGGCTGTGTGGCACGAAGCGAGGTGGCGAGGGACGCCCAGTTTGCGCTTGACCGCCGTCATGTCCTGCTCGACGTGATCAATGACCTGAAAGCCTTGCTCTTCCATATAGGAGACCCAGCTTTTACAGCAACCGCAGTTGGCGTCTCTGTGGACTTCTATGGTTGGTAGTGGCGCTGCTGCGTGGGCCGTTGCCGTCGCGAAGAGTAACGTTGCGATCGCTAGTCGAACTTTGCTGAATTTAATGTTCATGTACATGCTCCTTGCCGTCGGCATGGATATGTTGAGTAGACTTAGCCGCGGAAGACTGGTCGGATTCGGCAGCACCATCGTGATCGCTGGCGTGGCCAGTCTCGGCGTCGCCGTCGTTATGGTGCCCGCCCCCACCACGCTGAGAGGTTTCACCCCCGCCATGCTGATGGCCGCCGCTTGATGCGACCAGGGTTTGATACTGGCTAGTATCCAGGGTCGGAAGCTGCTGTATAAAAGCAACCATCCCCCATATGTACTGGTCCTCCATGCTTTTGCCCCAGGCGGGCATACCAGTCGCTTTGATTCCATGCTTGATGATCCAGAACGTTTTAGCTGGATTACCTGCGAGTCCTGCGGTGGCCAGATTCGGTGGCGCCGGATATAACCCATTACTGAGTTCGGTTGGTGCGGCTCCAGGGGACAAATGGCATGCAACACACATAGAATCATAATTACCCGCACCAGCGCGAATCTGCTGCTGGTCGGTGAGATCAGGGACCTTTATATCCTGAGCACGCATTTCGATTGAGCGGTCCCGTGCTGTATCAAGGAAAGCATGAACCGGTGCGGAATGCGGATCGTCTGCACCAACATTAATCAACCCAAAGTACACTACGCCAGCCACACCAAGCACAGCAACGACGCCCGTTACGACCAAAGTTCCAATTATTCTTTTCATGTGCTTTCCCTAGAACCACATCCGAACGCCAGCGACGAAGCGAGCCTCGTCAATATCTTCCCCTTCATCGCGAGCGAAGTCGGCGGTGTCGCCATACGAACGACCCCAGCTAACCCCAATATAAGGGGCGAACTCACGCACAATCTCATAGCGCAGGCGCAATCCAAGTTCTGTATCGGCCAAGCCTGAGCCCGCGCCGCGCGCTGAATCGTTTTTGCCGTAGAAGTTCATCTCAGCGGTGGGCTGAAGTATCAGGCGGTTGGTCAGGAGAATGTCATACTCCCCTTCCAGGCGGGCAGCGGTCTGCCCGCCCTCGCCAATAAAGGCGGTGGCTTCCGCTTCGAACCCGTAAAGCGCCAGGCCCTGTATGCCCAATGCACCCCAGGTCTGGGGCGAGCCCGGCTTGAAATCCTGCCGTACACCGGCGACCACGTCCCACCAGGGACCGATGGAATGCCCCCAGAGCGCCTGGATCTCAGCGTCCTCAGTCACGCCGTTGGTACGCTCGCCCTCCGAGCGCAGCCACAAGCGATTAACGTCCCCGCCCCACCATCCCAACAGTTCCCAGCTGAGGGCACTGCCCTCATCGGCACGCTGGTATTCCAATTGGTCGAAAAGCAGAAAGGCGAAGGGCATTTTGTCATGCACCGTATGCCCCTGGATTGCCGGGAACGCCGCTTCGCGGTCAGCATTGGTAAGCGCGGGTATGAGCGGCGGGCCGGCTATGCCGTCGACGTTATGCACGGAGCCGTGGTTCATCCGTCCATGATCCATGGAACCGTGATCCATGGAATTGGAACCGTGATCCATTGAGTCATGGTCCATCGGTTTCATCTGGCCGTGATCCATGGATGAATGATCCATCTGGCCATGGCTGGTTTCGCTCTGCCCGGAAGAATCAGATGCACGCGCTTGCTCGGCTGCCGGTGCGTGCATCGAATGGTCCATCGCTTGGGCATTCGCCACGCTTGTGGTCATTACTGCGCCGAGCGAGACGGCCAACGCCAGCAAAGGGGGACGCGCAAGCCTACTGGTGATGATCTGCATTCCCGTCGGCCTCGTTGTCTTTATGCTGAGAGTCCATTTTGCTGTGATCCATGCCTTCATGTTTCATCGAGCCATGATCCATAGAGCCATGATCCATCTCCTGCCCGCCAGAGCCTTGCTGGCTTTGCTGGCCAGGGTTGCCGGTGGCATGTGAGGGGGCAGAAGATGATTGTTCGGGCATATCGTGCCCCTCACCGGCTGTGGCTACCGATATCTGAAAAATGCCCAGCAAGCCCAGCGTCAGAGCACTGGCGGTTAGTGTCTTACGATTCAATGCGTTCATAGCGTCTCCTTTATTCATCTACTCGTACCTCACGGAACATGCCCATTTCCATGTGAAACAGCAGGTGGCAATGGTAGGCCCAGCGGCCGAGCGCATCGGCTGTAACACGGTAACTACGCTTCGAGCCAGGCGGCATGTCAATGGTGTGCTTACGCACCATGAAGTTACCGTGCTCATCTTCAAGATCGCTCCACATGCCATGGAGGTGAATGGGGTGCGTCATCATGGTGTCATTGACCAACGTGATTCGAACCCTTTCACCGTATTTGAGGCGCAGCGGTTCGGCGTCAGAAAATTCGATGCCGTCGAACGACCAGGAAAATTTTTCCATGTGTCCTGTGAGGTGCAGTTCGATTGTTCTACCCGGCTCGCGGCCGTCCGGGTCGGGGAAGGTGCTTTTCAGGTCGGCATAGGTCAGGGTTCGGCGTCCGTTGTCGCGTAGCCCGATACCCGGATCGTCCAACTTGTGCGTCGGCGTCATGGTCTGCATATCGACCAGCGGATTGTCCTCTTCAGAGGCTGGGTGCGATTGCATTGCTCCCATCCCAGCCATTTCTCCGTGATCCATACCAGCCATCTGCCCATGGTCCATGCCGGCCATCTTGCTGTGATCCATTCCACCCATGTCGCCTTGCATCTGCCCATGATCCATGCCCGACATATTGCTATGGTCCATTGTGGCCATCTCGCCCTGCATGCCGCCATGGTCCATTCCGGCCATGCCTCCCATGCTGCCGTGGTCCATACCCATATCGGCCATGCTGATCTCGGGGCGTGGATCAGTCTCGGGTACCGGGGCGCTCAGGCCATCCCGAACGGCCAAGGTACCGCGGGCAAAACCTGTACGGTCCATGGACTGGGCGAAGATGGTGTACGCCTCCTCGGCGATGGGCTCGACGATCACGTCATAGGTCTCCGCCACCGCTATACGAAACTCATCAACACTGACCGGGTCCACGTACAGGCCGTCTGCGGCGACTACGGTCATTTTCAACCCTGGAATACGCACGTCGAAATAGCTCATCGCCGAGCCGTTGATAAAGCGCAGCCGCAGCTTCTCGCCCGGCTTGAACAAGCCGGTCCAGTTGCCATTGGGCGCCTGGCCATTCATAAGGTAGGTATAGGTATAGCCGCTGATATCTGCGAGATCAGTCGGGCTCATTTTCATCTGCGCCCACATCTTGCGGTCAGCAACCGTAGCGCCCCAGCCCTTCTCCTTTACATCACTGATGAAATCGCCAACGGTTCGTTTGTTGAAATTGTAGTAATCCGACTGTTTCTTCAGCTTGGCCATGACTTCGTCCGACGTCTCATCGGTCCAGTCAGTCAGCATTACGACATAGTCGCGGTCGTACTCGAATGGCTCCGGCTCCCGGGCATCAATTACCAAGGGCCCATAAACGCCTGCCTGTTCCTGAAAGCCAGAATGGCTGTGGTACCAGTAGGTACCGTTTTGATTGACCTGAAACTTGTACTCGTACATGCCATCCGGTGCGATACCGTGAAAACTCAAGCCGGGAACGCCATCCATATTCGCCGGCAGGATAATGCCGTGCCAGTGAATGGAAGTGTCTTCGCTAAGCCGATTCGCAACGCGCAGGGTGACAGTGTCGCCCTCACGCCAGCGCAACAGCGGGCCGGGAATAGTGCCGTTGATAGTCATCGCCGTGCGGGGCGCACCCGTAATGTTTACTGGCGTTTCACCAATGACCAAATCAAATTCGGTGCCGGTCAGCACGCTGGGTTGCCCAGGACTGTTCACCGCCCAGACCGGCGAGCGCCATAAGCCGAGCCCTCCAAACAGGCTGGTAGCGACCAGCCCTTTGACGAAGGTCCGTCTTGAAGTTTTGTATGGCATGCGAATGTATCCCGTCGTCAAAAAAGGTGCTAGAAAATCAGTGTCGGTTCGCCAGGTTGTTCTCGGCACATCCACCCTGTTTCCAATGTGCCATATTTCGATACGAGCCGTGATTACATTTATGTAAGGTTCAATGAACCCAAAAAAAAGGCGCCCTAAGGCGCCTAAAGCATCTCTTTGAAGGAGCGGAACGCCAAGAGAGCAAGGTTCAACACACAAGGCAGAACAACACGCCTCACAAATAATCATACACGGGACAAGTTAACTGGAGGCTGAAGCGAACATTACAATTCTGTCAGGTTCATGAGTCTAGAAAAACTTTTCCACGATATGCCAGTCGACTAAACGGAGCGTTCAACTGATAAACGCTGGTCATTTACACAGCCAGTTAAGTGACCCAGCGCAGCAACTAGCCAGTTGGCCATAAGTGCCCGTTTCCGACCCGCAGGAAAACGCAGATGACCGATAATTCCAGATTGACTCCGCGCGCAGCCATGACCCGCCGTGATTTTCTCATAAAGACGGGCTCTTTGACGCTTGTCGGTTACTTGGCTTTGGGCCGACCCGCCTGGGCTAATGGTCCCGGTTTGCCGAGTGCAGGTGAGTTTGGTGAGCTGGTCGCTACCGATACTGGCGGCATCGACCTGTATCTGGAAGAACGCGATTTGTTGGTCGGGGGTCAACCCGGTCGCGCTATCACAATCAATGGTTCCTTCCCAGGCCCCACGATCCACATGCGAGAAGGCGCCGAAGCAGTAATTCGAGTCCATAATCGCTTGGCGGAATCAACATCAATCCATTGGCATGGGGTTTTGCTGCCCTTTGATATGGATGGAGTGCCCGGCATCAGCTTCGCTGGTATTCCAGCGGGCGATACCTTCACCTACCGTTTCCCTGTCCGCCAGAATGGGACCTACTGGTATCACAGCCATTCGGCCTTCCAAGAACAACGCGGCCATTACGGTCAGCTAATCATAGAGCCGGCCAAACCCGACCACATCGATTACGACGTCGAGTACTCCGTTGTCTTGTCGGACTGGACGTTTACAGCCCCCCACACGGTTTTTCGTAAGCTCAAGACAATTGAGGGTTACTTCAACTTCCAGAGGCCGACACTAGCGAACATCGATAACCAGATGCAGGCAACGGGCATGACGCTGGAGGAAGTAATTGCCAAGCGGCTGGCGTGGCAACGTATGCGCATGGACCCCACCGACATCGCCGATGTTACCGGCGCGACTTATAGTTTTCTAATGAATGGAAAGACAACGGAAGAGAATCCGACTTTTATCGCCAAACCTGGTCAGCGCGTTCGTCTGCGGATCGTGAACGCTTCGGCGCAAACCTATTATGACGTCCGCATTCCCGGCCTGCCGATGACGGTGGTTCAAGCCGACGGACAAAATATCAAGCCTGTCGAAACCGATGAGTTTCGCATCGCTGTCGCCGAGACCTACGATGTAATCGTAACGATGCCTGACGACCAAGCTTACACGTTATTCGCCGAAGCCATGGACCGTAGCGGCGCGACTCGAGGGACGCTCGCTCCACAGCTCGGGATGTCAGCGGCCATACCGGAGCTGCGACGCAGGCCTATGTTAACCATGGCCGATATGGGCATGATGGGAGGGGGGATGAAAAGCATGGAAGGGGGAAATCAAAATAAACATGCAAGCAAGGATTCGCAAACCTCACCCCGCAGCGGAAATGAGTTGCCCACCGAAAACCTGGTGGAGCGCATCAAGCACGGCCCGGACGAGCACGGCTCTGCCAGCATCACCATGGCCCAAACTGCCTACCGCCGCCTGGATTATCCGGGAGCCGGCCTCGGAGACGATGATTGGCGGGTGCTTACCTATAGCCAGCTTCGAGCACTGGAACGTCCGGCCCTTCGGCGGCCACCAACACGAGAATTCGATCTGCACCTGACCGGCAACATGCACAAGTTTATCTGGGGTTTTGACGGCAAAAAGTGGTCAGAGTCAGACATGATCCGTTTTCAGCATGGCGAGCGGCTGCGGATCAACATGATCAATGACACCATGATGAGCCACCCAATTCATTTGCACGGGATGTGGATGGATCTGTACGCCGGTGGTGACCTCGACACCAATCCCCGCAAGCACACAGTCAACGTACAGCCAGCTGAATTGCTGACTGTAGACATTACCGCCGACGCGCCGGGACAGTGGGCCTTTCATTGCCATCTTCTTTATCATATGGAGGCAGGAATGTTCCGCACGGTTGCTGTCGTCCGTTCGCTGGATGGAGGGTCTATCGATGCTGACGCCTAATCTCCGCCTCTTAGCGATGATCGCCATGACCGTTGTGTTGGTACCCAGCGCGGCACATGCTCAGAACAAGCATGACATGTCAGACATGCCGTCCACAGCAAACCGTCCTGATCACCAGCATTCCGCCCAGCAGCACGAAGGGACACCACCCCCTGACCTCGAAATTCCGCCACTGCCCGCAGGCATGACGCTGGAGGAGGTATTTGACTATAGCAACAGCGAACCACCCTCCGATTTTCCCGATCCAGTGCCCGACGATCAGCTTTTTGCTTTCGCGCTCTTTGACCAGCTTGAATACCGCGTGCCAGATGATGATGACGCGCGGGACCGCCTAGGTTGGGAGGCCGAAGGCTGGATCGGAGGCGACATCAACAAGTTTTGGTGGAAAAGCGAAGGGGAGGCGATTTTCGAAGGAACGGACGAAGGCGAAAGCGAAAATGACTTTCTTTATTCTCGGTTGATCACACCATTTTGGAATGTGCAAACCGGCGTTCAATATGCCAATGAGTGGATCACCAATGATGACTATAATGACCGCTGGTCTTATGTGCTGGGTTTGCAGGGCATGGCGCCCTATCAGTTCGAATTGGATAATTCGCTATATGTCTCGGAAGATGGCGATGTGACATTTGAGACTGAGGGCGAGTATGACGTTCGAATCACCCAGCGGTTGGTCCTACAGCCCCGCGTCGGGTTGACCTTTTCTGCACAAACCATTTCTGAACGCAATCTCGGGTCTGGACTGACCGAGGCCGACTTCGATCTGCGCTTGCGTTATGAGATCAAACGAGAGCTTGCGCCCTATGTCGGCCTCCGTTATCACTCTCTCGTCGGCGAAACCGAAAACATCGCCGAAGCCGCTGGAGAGCGGACTGAGCAATGGCTATTCCTCGCCGGCCTGCGCTTGGCCTTTTAGTTGAACGGCCTCGTTTAACTTGAAGACGCTTAACCTGAACTCATCATTACAATTCTGTCAGTTTGTACTTGTTCAGAAACTTATCAACGGGTCTGTCAGTCGACTAAATGGAGTGTCTCGCCCTGGCTCGCTGGGACAAGACGCATTCAAATCGCTAACTGTGGAGATAAACACATGCATTCCAAATATGAATCCTGCATCCAAGCCTGTAGTAACTGTGCAATCGCCTGCCAAACCTGTGCAGCTGCCTGTCTCAACGAAGACGACGTAAAAATGATGGCGCAATGTATCAAGCTGGACATGGATTGTGCGGAGATCTGTCAGATGGCCGCTGCTTTCATGGCAAGAGGCAGCGAATATGCCGGAGAGATATGCCGTATCTGTGCCAAGATTTGCCGCGCCTGTGGTGAAGAGTGCAAGAAGCATGAAGCTGACCATTGTCAGCGCTGCGCCGAAGCCTGCATGGCCTGTGCCGAAGAATGTGAGCGGATGGCTGGTTAATCGCCTGGCGCGTTCGGGTCAATCCCCGACGCGCCAACCCCGTCGAAGCGTTAACATCAACAATGCGTTAGACCCAGCCGATTACCTTTCTGAAAGGGAATAGCATCTCCGCGCTGAGAATTGCACAATGAGCTATCGCTTAGGAGCTTGATTGTGAAAATCTTAGTTGCAGAAGATGAGCCGAAGACAGGCGTTTATTTGAAACAGGGTTTGACTGAAGCCGGGTTCGTGGTCGACTTGGTAATAAACGGCATCGATGCGGTCCAACAGGCCCTTGATGAAGAATATGATTTGCTGGTTCTAGATGTGATGATGCCGGGACTGGATGGCTGGCAGGTGCTTGAGCGGGTGCGTGCAGCTGGTAGTGAAACGCCTGCGCTGTTTCTGACTGCTCGAGATCGGGTGGAAGATAGAGTCAAAGGCCTGGAGCTCGGGGCAGACGATTATCTGATTAAACCCTTCGCGTTCTCTGAGTTGCTGGCTCGAGTGAGATCGCTTCTACGCCGGGGGAACGGTGCCACCGTCCAAACGACCTTGACCCTCGAAGATCTTCAGGTGGATCTACTCAAGCGAAGAGTCGAACGTGGTGGAAAGCGCATCGACCTGACTGCCAAGGAATTCATGTTGCTGGAACTCCTGCTTCGTCGTCGGGGTGAAGTGTTATCTAAGTCGATTATCGCATCGAAGGTATGGGATATGAATTTCGACAGCGACACCAATGTCATTGAGGTCGCTATCCGGCGGCTGCGCGCGAAAATCGATGATGACTTTCCGATCAAACTGATCCACACCGCGCGCGGCATGGGGTATTTTATCGACGGTGCGGAACCTGGCTAGGCTCAATATGTCACTGGAAATGGTAAGCTTGCGGCCGATATCGACCTTTGCGTCTGCCTCGTGCTGCTTCATGGAGCCAATGATCTGCTTGTGTTCGGTGTATCGCGTCTTCTTCATATTGCGATTTCCGTGGTGCTAGGTTAGCTGGAAATCTCATCAAGTTCATGGTGAAAAATTTGGGAGAAAAGTCAGCCCAGGAAAGGTCATCTCAATACGCAATGAGCAGTTTGCGGCTTTATTACGATAATGTAATTTTGACTTCACTTTTATGACAGGTTCCTGGGCTTATATTGTCATCATTACCTTAAGGAGTGATGAGATATGAATAGCATGAGAACTATTGCCGCACTTTCCGTTATGGCCGTTTCTTCTTTTGCCATGGCAGATGGTACTACTGACCGCGTTTATGGCCGCATGATTCAAGCCAACGAAAAGGCCATGCAAGAGTATGCAATTGCTAATGGAAAGAACCCACCAGAGGTCGTACATTACCGTTATGGCATGAAGCTTGATATTGAAAAAGTTGTACACAGGACCTCTACTGATGGCAGCTGCGATGTGATGCCCGCCCAAATGACATACGAAGATTCCAACGGTAATTTGACTACTCTTGAGTACCTGGCAGCCGGGACAAGTTGTCCAAGTAAGAGCTAACAGGTTACATCGCGTTGACTGAAATGTAATTTTCAAGCTACTTGAATGTTTTGGCAGGTGGAATTATGGCGCAAGCGCGCACGGTTAAGGCCAGCGCGCTTCGCATAGGCGCCGGACAATGATAAGCTGCCAATAACATGGGGACCACGCCGTCCAGGGTGCCCGCCAGTTGTTCCAGCTTTTGGCATTGCCGCCTGGATCTGCTCCAACTCCTCCTTGGCGTGTTTGTGGATTTTCGAAATCCGCCGGATGAACCTCTCGGCGAAGTGATCCCGAGTTCGCGCCGCATCCAATAGATTAAGATTAGCGTGCAGCGTGCGGATTTTTCAGCTCGGCGACGTCCCGACGCAGATGCTTGGGCAGAGAAGCGGCGGATCTTGGCTGGTTGTGCCAGTCGACACACAGGGTAACGGTATTGCTTCCGTAGGACCGTCATCGACAATCGCGATGCATCTGGTCGTAGATTGCCTCTCTCGTTAATCATTCTCGAACTGTCGGTAACTTTACCGTAAAAGTAGTAACGCCTTCTGCCGAGTGACAACCGATCGACCCCTTGTGCGCCTCCACGATCGAGCGAGTGATCGCCATCCCTAAGCCCGCATTCAAGGTGCTGCCCTCTCGTCTGGCTGTATCGATGCGGTAGAAACGATCAAACAGCTTGTCAATATGTTCGGGCGGGATCGTCGGGCCCTGATTGCTCACATTCAGTTGCACCCACTGGCCAGCTTGCGAGATATTGATGTCGATCGTAGTGCCCGCCTCCCCATAGCGAACCGCGTTCGACATCACGTTTGAGACTGCGCGGCGCAACATAAGGTTGTCTCCGCTCACCTGCGTCGCACCGTTGCGGTGCATCGCGAGTCTTATTCCTTTCTCATCGGCAGCATACTCATAGTAGTCCAGCACGCTCGAAGCGATTGCAGCCAGGTCGTGATCCTCAAAATCGGGGGTGATCATGCCGTTGTCGGCTTTGGCGAGAAAAAGCATGTCGTCCACCATACGCGCCATCCGACGGAGCTCTTCAAGGGTCGAAAAGAGTATCTCCTTGTAGTCGGCATTTTCGCGATCCTTCATCAGCGCCACTTCAGTTTGCGTCAGCATGCTGTTGAGCGGGGTCCGCAGTTCATGCGCGATGTCAGCGGAAAAGCCCGATAGGCGTAGAAAGGACTGGTCCAGTCGTTCAAGCATTGCGTTGAAGTTATCAACGAGCTCGTGTAGCTCGGTTGGCACGGACTCGGTTGAGATGCGCGTGTCCAGACAGTTGGCAGTGATCGTGGAAGACGTCCTGGACAGCCTAGATATTGGTTTGAGCCCGCCGCGAATGAGGACGAAGCCAAGCGCACCACTGAGAATTGCGCTGACGACTAGCGTGTAGATGAACCATTGCCGGATCATTTCGAAGAAATGGGTGCGGTGCGTGACATTCAATGCTAGATGGATCGTCCTTCCTTCCTCGCCGCCCCATCCTTTGATCCGCTCGGTAATACCGCTGTAACGGTTGGGTCCAACTTGAATCAGCCACTGGTCGTCTTGCCTGGGGCTTAGCGACAACGCCAGTTCTTCGGATAGGTTGTGATGTGAAGAGACGACCCGGTCCCCGACCATGATCGTGGCAGCGAAGCCAAACGAGGTATCGATCAGTCGATGTATGTCCGAGATCATATCGGGGTCAAGACTATTCCCGCGCGCCAGGATCATCTCCAGCGCAGAGACTTTGCCTTCAAGAACCTGTGCATCTTGTCGCTCGAAATGGAGGCGACAAAAATAGTCGAAGCTGATGGCGGCCAGGGTCAGTACTGCTGTCACCACTATTACGAAAAGAAGCGCCATTCTGCCGCGTAGTGACAACCTGCTCATCCTGCCTCTCTTGTGTCTAAAATGCACGCGAACGCGCATGTGGGTGACATGCTCCGCCCTTATTCAAACTTGGCCAGGCAGGTACGTCAAAAAGCTCTAGAGTTCTATGAAGCATTTGCTGTCGGAACACGTGTCATCTGCCGCCAAGCACCTGACGTCGCACGAACCATATTTGTAGTAAAGGCAGAACAACCCACTGGGCCAGTGGCGACAAACCGATACCAGTAAGGGGCAGCAAAGGCATCGCTTCGCTGTAAGTCCAGCGTTGCAGCGGGCCTGTTGCTAACACCTCGAAAACTACCGTAATCAAAAGCCCTGCGGCAATAAAGACGCCGACCGCAATGGGCTGCTTCTTCAAAAACCAGTATCGGGAACGTGCCACTATACTAGCCGTCCAGAATGCCACTAGCGATATCACAATATCGCCGGCGGTGGCTTTGGTACAGTGCAAGATTACAGTGAAGTAATGAACCTCATCGAAGCCTGCAAACAGGGGTAGCTGCAGCAGCTCCCAAACAAAATGCAGAAGGAAAGCGAAAATCGCGATGTGAAGCTCGGGTGTGTTCAGCGCGGCATTCTTGGTGATAAAAGTCTCTCCGACCGTGAACGAAGACATGCCTGTAGCTACCTGACTGAGCGTAGCCAAGCCGTTGTCTTTATCATAGCCGAAAAAAGGAGGGGGCTCGGCGTGGAGCCCTCACTTCTTTCGAGGTGCCGTCGGTATTACTCGGTGGTTTGCTGCTTCTGCATGGCATCCATCATCTCACGGCAATCCTTCATCATCTGGCGCATTTCGGACATCATGTTTTCATCCATCATCATGCCTTCATCCATCATCATGCCGCCCATCATATGCTGCTTGTTTCCTTTTTCAGTCTCCTCCGTTGCGGCCGAGACGGCGACACTGGCGCCGCTTGTTACTAGGGCGGCCAACAGAATGCTATAGGTCGTTTTACGCATCATTTTCTTTACCTCATTCAGGGTTTTGTACGTTAGATGATTCGACAACAGGCGCGGCCTGCTGTTCGCCTTTCTTGCCCTTTCCAGGTTTCATGCAGACGGCCAACATCAACAAACAGGGCAAAAACAGCAGGAGGCTAGGCAAGGAGCTTATGAATAGCTCCTTGTTTAGGTTCAGCAGGACGAAGCTGACACCTGCCACCATTATCCCCGTCGTCAACGGACGCCGGATCAGTAAATCGCGCCCTTTCACATACAAGTTCATCTCTGACTCCCACTATTACCAATGGGCGTTCAGCCCGTTGCTTGGTGTGACTAGGCGCAGTGCTCACTCTTGGTTTGCTTCCCGACTAACTTGCGGGCTTTGCTGCAGTGACTCCTGCAACATTTTAGGTGCCTGGGCACGAGGTACGTTGGTCAGTGCATAATCACTACCGTCTTCTGCCATCGCTACCGAAGAGGCGA
>NZ_DRGY01000040.1 GCF_011049865.1 Marinobacter antarcticus
GTCCTAGGCAATCAAACCGCCGTGGTCACCGGCCCTGAAGGCGAAGAAATCCACTGCGATCAATACGGCCGCATCAAGGTACAGTTCCACTGGGACCGTCACGGCCAGGTCAATGACAAGACCAGTTGCTGGCTACGGGTATCAAGCAGCTGGGCCGGCGACCGCTACGGCGGCGTCACCATCCCCCGCGTCGGTATGGAGGTGCTGGTTTCCTTTCTGGAAGGCGACCCGGATCAGCCATTAGTTACCGGCTGTCTGTATCACCGGGAACACCCGGTTCCCTATGATCTGCCCGCCAATAAAACCCAAAGCGTGTTCAAAACCCTCAGCACCCCAGGCGGTGAGGGCTTTAACGAACTGCGCATCGAAGATAAAAAGGGCCAGGAACAGATCACTATCCACGCCCAGCGCAACTGGGACCAGAACATCCAGCACGACCAGACCATCCGCATCGGCCATGAACGCCACGACCGCGTCGAAGCCAACAGCTACAGCGAGTTTCTGAAAGAAGAACACCGCACCATCCACGGCGAGCGCAAAATCGAAAGCAAGTCCAACGATCACCTCACGGTCGGCACCAGCCAGCACGTCAGGATCGGCGCAGCGCACCTGACCAAAGCCGGTCGCGAGATCCATCTCAAAGCCGGCCAGAAAATGGTAATCGAGGCCGGTAGCCAACTGACGCTCAACGCCGGTGGGACTTTCATCACCATTGACGCTGGCGGCGTGAGCCTGAACGGGCCGGCCATCAAGATGAATGTGGGAGGCAGTCCGGGGAAAGGATCGGGCATTGCCATCCTGCGGCCCGCTTTGCCTGGAGGCGTTGACTCCGACGCGGCGGGTGCTAAAACGCAAAGGGCGCTCGCCAACGCTCCAGATCGCCTGCGTGAAGTTGCAGAGGATGATTTACTGTTAAGTGCCCAATGCCATCGCCAGCCGGACGGGTCATGTTCACTGGAGGTCTGCCCATGCACGAAGGGCTGAGTCACCTCAACCCCAGCATTCTCGCCGCCATTACGGCTGAATCGGCTAATCTACATTTGTTACTTGACGGGGCGCTCATAGACGCACCCAAACTCGTCTATGGCCACGACGATGCTCCCAGGGTAGAGCAACTTTACCGTGGTACTCGCCATGAAAAGGCGCTAGCGGTCAGTCCTTATCTCGCAAAACCATCAGCAGGTTCCCGTTTATGGGCGATAAAAGACGCATGGCAGTTTAAAGGCATCCTGTTAGCCACCAACGCCAGCTTCGAACAATTGGCAGATCATCTACGCAGCCTGATTAGCATGAGTCTACCTTCAAGCCAGCTGGCCTATTGCCGCTTTTATTCTCCACAGTGGTTGGTCCGTTTGCTACGCAGCACAACTCCTGAAGATTTCATTGCGCTATCGGGTCCTATCAGTCAATGGATAGCCCGTACGGAAGACGGCTGGCTGAGTATGAAGCCAGCTGCGGCGGGGCAGTCCAGGCGGGCTGAAGAAGAAGGTTGGTTTAGCTTGCGGCAAGATCAACTTGATCTGTGGGCTGAAGAAGAACATCAGAAGTTCATTGAGAGAGCTGTTAGCCATCTTCGATGCGAGGACAAGCAAAGCGCTGCGGGTAAACTGCAGCGTCAGCACATAGTTAAGCTGACAGCCATGGCGCGCGAAATGGGTTTCATCCAGGAACATCACTGCCTCCATTACCTTGAACTGGCGTGGCGCTTTCCCAACGATATAACCAATCAAAGCCTCTCAACGCATTTCGGAAATCAAAGCTCTTCACCCGGTCAGCGGTTACAGGAAGCTGAACGCCACCTTTTTGGTCTGGTTTAGGAAAAAGTCATGGAATACATCGTAAAGTCAGGAGACAGCCTGAGCCTCATTGCCCGGGCAAACAGCACCACAATAGCTACGTTGATGCGTTTAAATCCGAATATCGAAGACGCCAACCATATTCACTCCGGCCAGATCGTTCAGTTACCTAAAGAAGCCCCTCGGCGTGAAACCCGGGCGGTCGGGCAGGTTGCCGATTGCAGTGAGTGCGCAGACGACTACGTGGACCTGCTTCACCAAGCAGATGAGCAGATACTAATGCCACTCACAGCAGCCCAACAGAGGGAGTTTGAGCAAGAGGAAGCTGTTCTGGAGCAGCTTATCCAGCAATTTTATGCAGGTCTCAATGGCGCAGAGGAAACCATTCTCGACCACAAAAAGACCTTTATCGAGAGATTTGAACAAGAGCGCATTATTGATCAGAGCAAACCTTCGGAACCCATGCGTCTGACCGAAATTCGCAGGGTGAATGGAAATCGCCATTATGCTTATGTGCGCAAGGACAGCGGTTGGAAACGCCATCGCAGCTACAAGATAGACGCTCAAGACAAAGCACGTGCCAAGGGCTGGTTCGATCCAGCAACTGGCAAAGTTGATCCCGGCAAATTACGTGACACCATCGCCAAGGACTTGCAAAGCCCCACCTTCAAGGTGGCTATCCATGAACAATTTCTAGACTGGTGTTTGCTGGAGTGGCAAAGCAATCCAAAAGAATGGACGCCCGTTGAGGGTATGGCTCCGATCGTAGTTGGCGCCGAAGCCCAGGCAATGCGCTTTGCCATGGGCGCGAGCCTGAGCTCAGGCTATGACCCAAAAACCATGAGTGCTCACTTGGCCGGAAAGGTCAGTGCAAGTGCCAGTTTGGTTGAGGGCAAGGCCAACGCAGTCACAGTGTGGCCAGCAGAAGAAGACTGCGAATGGTTTATTCGTTACAGGGACGAGAATAATCAGATTCAACGCCAGACTCTGGGCAAGTTCCGTACGCAGGTCAAAGCAGAGCTTGCCGGCTTTGCCGGTGCCAGCGCTCTGCTATCGGCTGACCTTCATGTAGACATGAGTGAAGGCATTCCTCGCTTGCGCGGCGCGAGTGGAACACCTCAAGCGCAGCGCCATAAGCCAGGCAACCCCGCTTCAGCTCAAGCTAGCGCGTTCGCTGGAGTGCGGGCCGACGGCAAGCTGGAAGGCAGTATCGAGTGGAAAGATACGCTTGAAGAAACCCCCGTTTGGAAGGCGTTATGCATGCTCGGTGTCGGTGGGGGTGTGGCTCTGGGGTTGGGGGCAGACGCAATGGTTGAGATTAAATGGAGCCCGCGAACACACAAGTTTTTTTTCAACGTACGTGCAGGCGTTGTGGTGGGAGGTGGTGCTTCCGGAGAGGTCGGAGCCGAAGTCAATGCGGGAACCTTCGCTTCCATGATCCGTTGTGTTTACAACTCTCTTTTAGAAGTGGATTTTAAAAAACTGGAAGATATCGATGACATGGCTTTCAGCCAGCTTTGCCATTTCGCGGTCTACGGTATTTTGACAGGGGCTACAGTTGCCAGAGCCGCAGCCCTTTTTGGCATGCAAGCCGCTGATGATATCAACCAGACCATCGATCTCTTGGTGACCGGCCACCAAACATCCATCGCAAAAGAGCAACTAGCGATCAAAACTGCAATAAACATATTGAGTGACTTTGAAAGTGAGAATAGCGGTTGGCTGAAGTACGCCCCGCCAGAAGTCAAAGGACGTCTGCTGAACATAATGTGCTTCGATTACGGCCCTACTTTTTGGGATTTTTACAGAGCAGGTCGAAATACTAGAGAGGAAGCCATATTGACGCTACTGAAAAGCAGTCAAAGCTGGCGAGACTATGAAGAGATTGTTACCCGAATGAACCCAAAAGGCGAAAAGGGAAGCTTTACTTTGAACCGCAAACGCTTGCAAAACTTGATGAGGCTCTTTCCTTATTTTGAGTTAAAAGTTATCGAAGAGAAATTAATGTATACCAGAGCAGTAGCCAACGAACCTGTCCAAATCGGTCGCTACGCAAAGTCAACGGGGAAGCAGTATGCGTAAACGCTTGATTAGCTACACATTGCCAGTTCTGGTGGTGCTCATAGGGTGCCAGCCTAATAAATCCACACAGCAAAAAAATCTTGGTCAAAACTCGGTGCAAGCAGTCATAAACGGTGCCATTGCTAACCAAATATATATCGAAGGCGGCACCTTCATAATGGGAGATTTTGGCGCGACTGGAAATGACGGCATCTGGCGGCCTTATTTCCCTCCGGCTTTCGAAAAGGACAAGGCGCATCAAGTTACGTTGACAAGCTATTCTCTCTTGAAATACAAAACAACTTGGCACGAGTTTGATACTTACCTGGCAGCCGAAAATATACCTGCTGTTCATGAAGCCTTCGGAGATGAATGGTCTAGGGAGCCATTCGATCAAAACAGCGAAAGCCGACACTATATTAAGAATCCCGCGCAAGTAACTTGGCAAGAGGCAAAAAATTATTGTTTGTGGCTGGGTAAACACACGGACTTAGCCTTTGACCTGCCAACGTCAGCACAACATGAGTATGCCGCTCGCAATCGGGGCAGCAAGGACTGGTTGTATGCGACGCATGATGGTAAGGCTATCAACACATCATCCGATCCCTATGGAGACGTAGTTTACGATAACGGCTCAATAGGCCCGGTTGGCACACGCCTCCCAGCCAATCCGTTGGGTTTGTATGACATGGCAGAGAACGCCCGTGAATGGGTTAACGACTGGTATTCAGAAACGTATTACAGTGAAAATCCAGAAATTGTTGATCCTCAGGGTCCAGAAACAGGGACAGAAAAAGTGCTTCGCAGCTTAGGGCTCGGCTCATTGACCTTCAGCTTTACCCGTAATGGAGTCCCTGAGAGATTGGAAAACCCCGTTAACGAAGAGCACAGGCTTTTGGTTAAGGCGGGATTTCGCTGTGCCGTGCAAAGCGCAGAGCCTGTGAGTCAAGCGGTCCAAAATTGATTTTGGCTGTAAATAGTCAAGAAGTTATCCGCCCCCGGAATACCGATGCCGCTAAGGCATCGGTCGCTGGAAAACCTGCTGGATATCATACGCTTCCCGGAGATCAAAGGCCATTGCAGACATATTGTGTTTTGGCTTTGAATCACGCCCGGATATCCTCTGGTATCGGGAAAGAACAGCCGTGAAAGGCAGCTTTAGCGCAAACCGTCGACGGCTTCATGATTTGATGCGGTATTTTCCATCGAGACAGTTAAATCAAATTGAAGAGAGTCTTAGAGATACAGTCGCAAGTGCGAACCAACCAGTACGCTTGGCGCGCCATGTTCAAGTTACGGGAAGGCGTTATGCGTAAATATGCTTGGACTCTGATTTTATTGTCTACTCTGAGCCCGATAGGCGGTTGTAAGCCTATTAGCTCTAACGTGCATGACTCGGAGATTAAGCGAAACGTCGAGAAAATACTTGCAGATGCACTGGTCAATCAGGTGTTCATTGAAGGCGGTACGTTTGTGATGGGTGATTTTGGCGTAATTGGTGAAGATGGTGTCTGGCGTCCTTATTTTCCTCCCGCCAATGAAATCAACAAGGCGCACAAAGTTACTCTGTCAAATTATTCAATTGCTAAATACAAGACAACTTGGGAAGAATATGACAGTTATCGGCTGGCTAGCGGAAAATCTGTCATTGTTGCGCTCGATGATAGAGGCAGACACCGCCCTCCCTATGATCAAAATCCTTCCAGCTATGAATATATAAAAAGACCCGCAGAAGTTACATGGCAGGAAGCAAAAAACTACTGTTTTTGGTTGGCCGAGCAAACGGGTTTGCTGTTTGATCTTCCTACCTCAGCACAATGGGAATTTGCTGGGCGTAATCTTGGGAGGAGAGACTGGGTTTACCCTACTCATGATGGAAAGCCTGTAGATAATTCCAGCGCTTATGCTAAAGCTATCCGAGATCAAGGGAGAACGGGCCCTGTGGGGACGCGGCTCCCGGCAAATCCTCTGGGCTTATATGACATGGCTGAAAATGCGAGAGAGTGGGTTAATGATTGGTTTTCAGAGAATTACTACAGCAAAAGCCCTGAAACTAATGATCCTCAAGGCCCTCCTGACGGAACTGAAAAAGTACTGCGCGCTCTAGGAACGGGCTCGTTGAATTTTAGTTTTTCCCGCTTCGGAGCTCCTGAACGACTTCCTGACGGGCTCAAGACTCCAGGCGGCTTCCGCTGCGCCGTGCAGAGCCCTGAGCCTGCGACTCGGACTCTCCTCAATTGATTCATTCACTATCCAGGCTCATCTCCATTGCGCTGTTGCCGCCAATGGTCACGCTCTCCGGCTGCAATCCTGATGACCCCAGCTGGGACGAAAACTCGGTCGAAAAAAATATCGTTGAAATCCTTGCCGGCGCTACACACAATCAGATGTTTATCGAGGGCGGCAGTTTTACCATGGGCGACTTCGGCGCGACTGGAAATGATGGTATCTGGCGACCTTATTTCCCCGCCACTGCGGAAAAAAACAAAGCTCACGAAGTAACCCTGTCGAGCTACTCATTAGCAAAGCATAAAACCACATGGTATGAGTTCGATACGTACCAGCTTGCGACCGGAAGCCCGATCGTTGTCACGCTTAGTGACGAAGTGTTTTCGCGCGATCCTTATGATAGGGACCCGGAAAGTTATGAGTACATCGAAAAGCCCGCAGAGGTTACGTGGCAACAAGCAAAAAGTTACTGCCTATGGCTTGGCGAGCAAACAGGGCTCGCTTTTGATCTGCCCACTTCAGCGCAGTACGAGTTTGCAGCCCGCAATAGGGGCAGTAATAAATGGTTGTTTGCAACGCATGACGGGAAGCCTGTGGACAGCATCGATCACCCTTACTACGATGCCATTTATGAAACAGGAGGCAGAGGGCCTGTAGGTAGCCGTTTACCTGCCAATCCGCTCGGGTTATACGATTTGGCAGGAAACGGCAGAGAATGGGTTAGCGACTGGTTTTCCGAAACATATTATAGCGAGAACTCCGAGATAACTGACCCTCAAGGCCCGGTAAAGGGGACTAAAAGAGTGATACGTGCTTTGGGGGTAGGCTCGTTGAACTTTAGCTTTTCCCATATAGGTAGGTCTGAAAAACTTTCTGATGGATTCTTGGTTCAGGAGGGCTTCCGGTGTGCAGTGCAGAGCCCTGAACCGGTAGCTCGGATCTTCCGCAATTGACCCATTCAAGATCAAGATTAATTCCCATTCTGCTGCTTCCAGCAATTATGCTCTCCAGGCAGCAACGGTCGGGTATCGCCAGCGTACATCAGCCCACGGAGACCCGGCGTTCATGAGGCTCATAAAACATTTTGCTTACTGTCTACTCTTGCCAGCCGGCATCGTAATGGCTGAGGTGCCACGCCAGGAGTGTCTGGGACGACTGACCTTTGATGTGCCGGAAGCCATTGAATGGGCCACCTACGATGCCGGTCGAACTTTCAGAATATCTACTGGTGGGGGCCATAACTTCAGTTCGAAGGTAACAGCCAAAGGTGATCTGAGTGCCTATGATTATCACGGTCTGGTAGTTTATGTCAGCGATGTTGTGGAGCGCTCAGAGTTTGATTCCGCTGCTCGCTATCGGAAAGGGACGGGCTCACTTTATCAAGATGAATTACGGGAAGATATCAAGATAAAGCGGTTCCGACTCAGTGAGTTTCCGGGTATGGGATATAGCCAAGAGGTCATCGCGAGCTTGCAGGAAGAGATAGAGGAACTGGAAAAAAAGGTCCCTCTTGCCGAAGTAATCGAACACGATCTGGGCATTCCCGACGCCTATTTCCTCGGCGGTCAAATCGCCCCGACAGAAGCTTATCTGTATCGCAATCAGCGTGTTTATTATTTTTCCATGGGCAAAGCCGACAGGAATTCTGCCGAGTATTTCAAGGACCTTGTCTCACGCTTCCAGCCTCGCGCACTGTACGAAGTGCCCGAGGGGCCGGGCATCTGCATGCCGTACGGCTTTATTGCCGATGATGGCAAAACCGCCTACTCCATAAAGAACAGCCTGCGCTTTACCAGCACGCCGAACGTGA
>NZ_DRGY01000041.1 GCF_011049865.1 Marinobacter antarcticus
AGCCCACGGGTATACCTCCAAAGAGGGGCGATTTTTTTGGAGGAGCCCTATAATATATTAAAGAATTATTTTGAATACATGATTTAAGAGGGGGGTACGGACATGGGGGCGATGCAATCTTTGGAATCCCGCTACACCAAACCGGTTCTGGTGGCTGTCAATACGTCGGATAACGATGAAAACGGGCTGGAATCGCTTCGCAGCCATGCTCTTTTCAACACGCTCAATGGGGCAGATATCGAGAGCCTCATTGGGCAGTCTCGCCGCCTTCGCCTGTCGCGCCACCAGGTGCTTTATCGGCAGGATATGCCGGCGCACCACTTTTTCTTCGTGCTATCTGGCCGCTTTCGATTATACCGGCTGGACTCCTCCGGCGTTGATCGTACGCTCGACAGTGTTGCGCCGGGTGATTGTTTTGCGGAGGTGATGATCTATGCGGATCCCGCCCGTTACGCCTGTTACGCTGAGGCGCTGAAATCCAGTGAGGTTCTGATGGTTCCGGTCAGAGCGTATCAGGATATGCTGAACCGCAATCCGGAATACGCCCATGCGGCGCTTCGGCACTACGCCATGCGCGCCGTTTCCCGGTTTCACGACCTCGAAATCATGACCGTTCAGAACGCTCGCGACCGGCTGATCCGGTATCTCATTGACCTGTTGCCGAACGGCGCAGCGCAAGGCGGTGAAGTGGAGTTGCCCCTGCCAAAGTGCCTGGTGGCGTCCAGATTGGCCATGCAGCCGGAAACGTTTTCCCGCATTCTGGCAGATCTCAAAACCAGTGGCCTGGTTCGGGTAAACCGGGGCAGGGTGTTTATCTCCGACCCCAAACGTTTGATTGATATCAGTCAGTAGTCAATGGAAAACAGCAAACCGAACAGCGAAAGGACAGTGCATTCATGATTAGCCGTTACAGTGATCTGATTGAAGCGACCCACAGCGAACCCGAACCCCAGCGTCTGCTGTTTGTGTTCTGTCGGGCGGAGCTTCCCGATGATGCCTCCGCAAACGAAAAAGCCGCGTTCGAGCAAGGCGAGGGCGGTGCGCTTACGCCGGTGATTTGTGTCGACAAGGCCCCGGCCGAGGTTCTCGAGTTTTCCTCACTGGTGGAGCAGTCACGCAGCACCGGCGAGCCCTGGGATGTGGTGTTTGTTGCGGCCATGTCGGGCAGGGGCGGCACGCTGCCGTCGTCAGACGAGGCGCAGCAGCCAATGACCATGATGGTGGAATCCATTCGCTTGGGGCAGGTCGGCAACTATCTGCCGCTGGACAAACACGGCGACGCCATCAATTTTGGCTGAACACTGCAGGTACGGCCGGGCCTGAATGCCTGGCTACGGCTTAACCGCCGGTCATGTTCATAAAGCGTAGAATCTGAACATCGCCATTAGTAGAGAAGTGGTGTCGCTCGGGCTTCAAGTCCATGGAGTCGATAATGGTTTGCCGGAGTTTATCGTTGGTTACCGGGTGGCCGCGCACAACCCGCCGCAGATCAACGGAATGCTCGTTCCCCAGGCACAGCAACAACCTGCCTTCAACGGTTACTCTCACCCGGTTGCAGGTAGAACAGAAGTTGTGGGAGTGAGGGGAAATAAAGCCCACCTTGATCTGGCTGTCTGACATACGGTAATAGCGGGCCGGGCCGCCGGAATCTTCCGGTGTAGGGATCAGTTCGTGGTGCTGGCCAATGAGTTCGCGCACTTCATCGCTGGTACACAGAACCTGCCCGCGATCGTGCTCGGAAATTTCACCCAGGGGCATCTCTTCAATAAAGGTTATGTCGACGTTTTTCTTGCGAGCGAATTCAATCAGGTCCGGAACCTCTTGGTCGTTCCCGCCTTTCATCACTACGGTGTTCAGCTTGATGCCCTTGAACCCGGCGTCTCTTGCGGCGTCTATGCCTTCTAGCACCCGGGCCAGCTTGCCTGTGCGGGTAATGCTCGCAAACTTTACGGGGTCCAGCGAGTCCAGGCTGATATTGAGGCGTTGCAACCCGGCTTTGCGCAGCGGCTCAGCCATTGTGGGTAGCTGGCTGCCATTGGTGGTCATGGCAAAATCGCGAAGATTATAGGTGCCGATTTCCCGAACCAGCTCGATGATGTCTTTACGAACCAGTGGTTCACCGCCCGTGAGACGAATTTTTTCCGTGCCCAAAGAAACAAACGTCCGTGCAATGCGGGCAATTTCCTCAAGCGTCAGAACCTGCTCGCGGGGCAGAAAGGTCATCTCCTCTGCCATGCAGTAAACGCAACGGAAGTCGCAGCGGTCTGTCACGGACAGGCGCACGTAGTTGACGGTTCTACCAAAACGATCTGTCAGCTGGCTTTGGGACATCGGTTTCTTTCCTATAACTGCTGAGTGCACGTTCACGGATTAACGGTAGTTTTCAGTATCGCAGAATCAACCGGTAAATCCGATACCCCACGCGGGGTAAGTTGAACGATTATTCGCAGTAAAACCCATTTAGATGCAATTTTATGAGGTTTTGGCGGAAAGTTGTTGGCCTTTATCAATAACATTACTATAAAATACATCTTATTAGGCAGGTAAAAAAACCTGACACCTTTTTACCGGGGGAAGACATGGAAAAACTGCTGTTTCGAGCTAACAGTGCAATGGTTTGGTCGCTGCTGGGTCTGGTCGCTACCATCGTAATGGCGTATCCGCTCGCCGGGCGCCTCCCGATGATGGTTCAGGTGTTTGCCCATGTTGGCACGCTCTTGTTTGCGGTAGGCATCAAGATTTCGTACATAGCCCGGTTGATATTTTTAAAGCGCCTCGGAAGACCTGTTCACTGATTTAGCGGTAGAATGGATGAAGAATTGACCAGTGTGGAGATGCCCGTCATGGCCACGCATTACGGTAAAACCGGTTTTCGAATTCTTGCGTATATATCAATAGGACTCGCTGCAATTGGCGTGGTGCTTCCATTGATGCCGACCACACCGTTTGTTCTGCTTGCTGCGTTTTTTGCCAGTAAGGGGTCTCCGGCATTTGCGATCTGGCTTGAGGAGCACCCTTCGTTTGGGCCTGCCATCAGAGACTGGCGGCGCAACCGGGTTATTCCGGTTACGGCAAAGGTGATGGCGTGCAGCATGATGACGCTGAGCTGGAGTCTTCTTTTTTTCTTGGGGGCTGCAGGAATGGTACTGGCCGTCTCGGGTATTTTTATGGCTGGTGTCGCAAGTTATTTGCTTTCCCGCCCCTCTTACTGATCGCTTTGTTTGAAGAACCGGAGTGTTGAATGCACATTACTCGCTACACCGATTACTCTCTTCGTGTGCTGATGTATCTGGCGGTGCAGGATGAACGCCTGACAACGATTCAGGAAATTGCCGACAGTTACGACATCTCCAAGAATCACCTGATGAAGGTTGTGCACCAACTCAACAAGAAAGGTTATATAGAGACGGTTCGCGGGAAAAAAGGTGGCATGCGACTGCACAGGGCGCCGGACGACATTAATGTGGGTGTGCTGGTGCGCGAAACCGAGCACGATCTCAACATTGTTGAGTGTCACTCTGCCAACGGGGGCTGCAAAATCGCCCCGGTGTGTGGTCTTAAACCGGTATTTGGAGAGGCCTTGCAGGCTTTCCTTTCGGTTCTCGACAAGTACACCCTTGGCGACATCATGAACGATCAGCAAAAGCCTCAGTTATTGAGGCTGCTCCAGATCGCCTGACGCTGGCACTGTTTCTTTAGTCCTGGCCAGGTTCAGGCCTTTCCACGTTTGCTAGTCGACACTTTTTTGGGTTTTGGCTTGGGCGGAAGAATCAGGTTTTCCAGGTCATCCAAGGCATCCCCGGTAAATACCGCCAGTTTCTGCATGCTGGGCAGGGTGTCCCGGCAGCCTGTAAATCCGAAATTCAATGATCCCGCATAGCTCAGGCAGGTGATGTTCAGAGCGCCGCCGTGGGCAATCAGCGAAACCGGATACATGGCCTCAAGCCTGGAGCCCTCGTAGTACAGGGTTCTGTGCGGCCCGGGGACATTGGATATGGTTACGTTGAACACCGGGCGCATGCGCCCGCCCAGGCCCGACATTAGCTGCAGAATGTAAGGTGACATCAGCAACATGGTGTATTGGTTAAGAGCACTTTTTGGAAGTTTTTGCAGGTGCTCTTTTGCTCGCCGGGTGGACGACTTTATGGCCTGCAGCCGAGCAAGAGGGTCGGCTTCATCGGTGGCAAGAGATGCAATCATGAAGCTGATCTGAGTGCCCGTGCCCTCATCGTCCACCGGCCGGATATTGACCGGAATGCCCGCTGTAAGTGAACTGGCCGGGAGATCATCCTGCTCCAGCAGGAAGCGTCTCAGCGCCGTACCGCACAAATAAAGCACTATGTCGTTTAGTGAGCCGCCCGACGCGCTGGCCAGCTTTTTCAGCCGTTCGAGTTCGTAATGCTGAGTGGCGAAGCGTCGCTGGCCGGTAACGCGACGGTTAATGGGTGAAACCGGCCCGGTGAACGGCGCGGTTAAACCGTCCTCGGGATGGCGAACCGAATGTAACAATCGACTGCCCGCTTTCCAGAGGGTGGGGGCGAGATCGGCCTGCAGCTTGAGCGCTTCCATCGCCTGGGAAAAAGCCCCGGGAATGCTTGCTTCGGAATCCTCTTTATTACCCCGGTGCCGCTCGGGTCGCACCGTCCAGGGCGGTAACATAGCGCGTTCATCCGGATCGGTGCTCAGTACCCGTTGCAGCAGGCGCACGCCACTGATGCCATCAATCATGGAGTGATGCATCTTGGTGTAGAGCGCAAAGCGGTTGTTCTCCAAACCCTCAATAACATGGCACTCCCACAATGGTCGTACAATATCCAGAGGATTGGAGTGCAGGCGAGAAACCAGAACGCCGAGTTCCCGCTCGCCGCCCGGCTTGGGCAAAGCAGAGTGGCGCACGTGGTAATCAAGATCGATGTGTTTATCCACTTTCCAGGACGGTGCCAGTAGCCTGCCGATGAAACCGGACCATGCCAGTTTGTAGCACCAGGGCGGGGCAATTTCCCCGGTTTCCTTCATGCTGGTAACCAGGTCGCGCAGGTAGGTATCGGGGGCGCCTTCCGGCAATGAAAAAATCTGCATGTTGCCCACGTGCATCGGCGTGTCTTCAGATTCTACGGCCAGCCAAGAGGCGTCCAGTGTTCCCAGGCGTTTCATTCCTTGTGCACCTCTGCCCGGTTGGGGCGTGAAAGTGGATCTTTTAATTGTTGCTTGCAAGTATACGGGTTACGGCGTTTGCGCACGATCTCCAGGGCGAAAAAAATGGAGGAACCCGGAATCTCGATGGGGGCAAAAATGGTACCATTGCGCTTATGATGACGCTGACTCTGCTTGAGTCCAGCTCCATGTCCATCCCCAAAGCTGGCCCCGGCATTGGGACGTAACGGGAGTGCCAGGTAATGAATTTTTTGAGTGGTGTCACTCTGCTGCTTGTTTACCAGCTTGCAGGGGAAATAATCGTGCGCCTTTTGGGTGTGTCGATACCTGGCCCGGTGCTGGGAATGGTTATGTTGTTTGTCACCATGATGATTCGCGGCCGGGCGTCTGAACCCGTTGAGCAAGCCTCTACCGCATTGCTGAGCCATCTACCATTGCTGTTTGTGCCGGCCGGCGTTGGCATGATGACGCATTTTGGCCGGATTGCAGACGAATGGCTGCCGATTACGTTCGCGTTGCTTTTCAGTACGATGATTACCTTGGTGGCCACGGCATTGATCATGCAGCAGACCAGTCGCTGGTTTGCGAAACCTGCGCCAGCGCGAGGCCAGGCTGATGAATAATCCGGGATTGCAAGATATCTGGGTTTATCTTTCGGCTACTCCGCTGCTTGGGCTGACCATTACGCTGGTTGCCTACGGACTCGCCTACAGGTTCTATCTGAAAACCAACTCCAACCCTCTGGCCAATCCCGTAGTTACGTCGGTGGCCATATTGATCGCGCTGCTGATGATGTCCGGTATTTCCTACCACGATTATTTTGCCGGCGGGCAGTTTGTACACTTTCTGCTGGGCCCGGCCACCGTGGCTTTGGCCGTTCCGCTTTACCAGCAGTTTTCAAGATTACGCCAGTTGTGGTTGCCGGTTCTTATATCGTTGATTTGCGGCGTGGCCATCGCGGCCGGCAGTTCTATATGGCTGGCGCGGCTGCTGGGAGGCTCGCTGGAAATCCAGATGTCTCTTGCGCCCAAATCGGCAACCGCACCTGTTGCCATGGGCATATCCGAGAAAATTGGAGGCCTGCCATCGCTGACAGCGGCATTGGTGGTGATTACCGGCATTACCGGGGCGGTACTGGGCACCAAGCTGTTTGAGTGGATTGGCGTTAAAGATGACACCGCCAAAGGCATCGCCATGGGCGTAGCGGCCCACGGTATAGGCACCGCACGGGCGTTTCAGGTGAGCAGCAGAATGGGGGCGTTTTCAGGGCTGGCCATGGCGCTTTCTGCATTCGCGACGGCGCTTATCGTGCCGTGGATGGTGGACTGGATTCAGGAATTTTCAGGTTGATGCGGGCAGGTGTATTCCTCTATCAGCAAGCCCTCATCCACGCTTTCCAGGTGCACATCAAAACCCCAAAGCCTGTGCGCATGACGCAGAACCTCCTCTGTATCCTTGCCCAACGGCACCCTGTCGACGGGTACGTGCCTCAGCATCAATGAACGATCACCCCGCACATCCACGTTCCACACCTGAATGTTGGGTTCCCGGTAACTGAGGTTGTACTGGCGGGCGAGTTTCTCCCGCAGCTCGCGGTAGCCCGGTTCGTTGTGAATGGCGGTTACCTTGTAGCTGTCTTCCAGATCGTCATCTTCAACCGCAAACAGTTTAAGATCCCGCATTACTTTGGGCGACAGGAACTGCTGGATAAAACTTTCGTCCTTGAAGTTGGCCATGGCGAAGTGCAGGGATTTAACCCAGTCGGTGCCGGCAATGTCCGGAAACCATTCGCGATCCTCATCCGTGGGTGTCTCACAGATCCGCCGCAGGTCAATGAAGATCGAAAATCCGAGGGTGTAAGGGTTGATTCCGGAATACCACGGGCTGTTGAACGGAGGTTGATACACCACGGCCGTGTGGCTTTGCAGGAATTCCAGCATGAAGCCGTCGGTCACCAGGCCCTTCTCGTACATCCTGTTCAGCAAGGTATAGTGCCAGAACGTCGCCCAGCCTTCGTTCATTACCTGAGTCTGGCGCTGGGGATAAAAATACTGGGCCAGTTTGCGCACAATCCGAACGATCTCCCGCTGCCAGGTTTCCAACAAGGGCGCGTTTTTTTCAATGAAGTACAGAAGGTTTTCCTGGGGCTCTTCCGGGTAACGCTTCTTGCGCTTTATGGGGTCTTCGTCCTCGTCCAGTTTCGGAATGGTGCGCCATAGATCATTCACCCGACGCTGCAGGTAATCCTCTCGCTCCTCCTGGCGCTCCTGTTCTTTTACCGCTGAAATCGGAGCGGGTCGTTTGTAGCGATCAACGCCGTAGTTCATCAGCGCGTGGCACGAATCCAGTATGGCCTCAACGGCGTCAACACCGTGTCGTTCTTCGCATTCGGATACATAGTTCCTGGCAAACACCAGGTAATCGATAATGGCGCTGGCGTCTGTCCAGGTGCGGAACAGATAGTTACCTTTGAAGAAGGAATTGTGGCCGTAGCAGGCATGGGCAATCACCAGTGCCTGCATGGGTAGGGTGTTTTCTTCCATCAAATAGGCAATGCAGGGGTCGGAGTTGATCACTATCTCATAGGCCAGCCCCATCTGACCGCGCTCGTAGCCTTTAGACGTACTGAGAAACTGTTTGCCGAAGGACCAATGGTTGTACCCAACCGGCATGCCCACAGAGCTGTAGGCGTCCATCATCTGCTCAGCGCTGATCACTTCAACCTGATTCGGGTAGGTGTCCAGCCCGAACTCAGCAGCGCATTTCGCTATTTCCACATCGTATTTGCCAATCAGTTCGAACGTCCATTCCGAGCCAGTAGAAATTGGTGCATTGGCTGTCAGGCCGTCACGTCCCAACTCGCTCGGGTGATCAAGGGCATCACTCATGCGGTTTTCCTCTCAAATAGCTGGCGGAACACCGGGTAAATCTCATTGGGGTCTGCAATCTGCTGCTGTGCGAAGCTTTCGGGAAAACGCTCCTGCACCCGCTCGTATTCGTACCAGAGCATCTGGTGATCCTGGGGCGTTATTTCCACATAGGCGAAATACTGCACCAGAGGCAGAATGCTGTCGGTCAGCAGTTTGCCGCAGACGGGGGAGTCGTCGTTCCAGTTGTCGCCGTCTGAAGCCTGCGCGGCGTAGATATTCCATTCCGCCGGGGAGTAGCGTGATTCGATGATCTTGTGCATCAGCTTCAGGGCGCTGGAAACAATGGTGCCCCCGGTTTCCCGGGAATAGAAGAACTCTTCCTCGTCCACTTCTTTGGCGCTGGTGTGATGTCGGATGAACACCACGTCTATCTTTTTGTAATTCTTCTTAAGGAAGAGGTACAGCAAGATGAAAAACCGTTTGGCGGTGTCCTTGTGCATCTGGGTCATGGAACCGGATACGTCCATCAGGCAGAACATGACCGCGCTGGTGGCCGGTTTGGGCTGTCTCAGGTGTTGGCGGTAGCGCAGATCGATTTCATCGATGAACGGAATCCGCTTCACGTTGGCTTTCAGCCGGGCGATTTCGTCTTCAAGCACCTTGATCTGATCTTCGTGGCTGAACGCCGCATCCAGTTCGGCAGGCGCGGTTCTGAGCTCCGCAAGCTGGGCTTCAAGTTCCCGGATCTTCTTCTTGCGCGCGCCGCCCAAGCCCAAACGACGAGCGTGGGCACCACGCAGAGATCGAACAACGTCCAGCTTGGCGGGTACGCCGTGGGTACTGAATCCGGAGCGCACATAGTTGAAGGTTTCGGTGTCTTTGAGCTTTTTCCGGACAAGGTTCGGGAGTTCCAGATCATCAAATAGAAAGTTGAGAAACTCTTCCTGGGTGATCTGAAAGGCAAACTCATCCATGCCTTCGCCGTCGGGGCTGGCCTGGCCTTGCCCCTGCCCCTGGCCATTCGCGCCTTCGGGCTTGGGCAGTCGGTCTCCGGTTACATAATCGCGGTTACCCGGGTGCACCATCTCGCGGTGGCCACCCTGGCCATGGTGGAAGGTGGGTTCGTCAATATCCCGCGTGGGAATGCTGACACGCTCCCCCCGCTCTATGTCGGTAATCGAGCGCTGGTGTACCGCATCCGAGACGGCCTTTTTGATGTGATGCCGGTAGCGGCGTAAAAACCGCTCCCGGTTCACCGCGCTCTTGTTTTTTCCGTTCAGCCGCCGGTCGACGATGTGGGTCATACCCATAATTCACGCTCCACTAGTGAGACTTGCGCACCCGCAAATACCACTCCGCCAGCAAGCGCACCTGCTTCTCTGTGTAGCCTCGATCAACCATGCGCTCCACGAACTGCTTGTGCTTGCTCTGATCTTCCTGACTGGCCTTGGGGTTGAACGAAATAACCGGCAGCAGGTCTTCGGTGTTGGAGAACATCTTCTTCTCGATCACGCTGCGCAGCTTTTCATAGCTGAGCCAGGACGGGTTCTGGCCCTGGTTGTTAGCCCGCGCCCGCAGCACAAAGTTGACGACCTCGTTGCGGAAATCCTTTGGATTGCTGATGCCCGCCGGCTTCTCGATTTTCTCCAGTTCCTCGTTGATAGAAGACCGGTCAAGTATTTCGCCGGTTTCCGGATCCCGGAATTCCTGATCCTGAATCCACAGATCCGCATAGGTTACATAGCGATCAAACAGGTTTTGTCCGTATTCGCTGTAGCTTTCCAGGTAGGCGGTCTGGATCTCCTTGCCGATAAACTGAACGTAGTGCGGGGCCAGAAACTCTTTGATGAAGCGCAGATAGCGCTCCTGGATTTCCGGTGCGAACTGCTCCTGCTCAATTTGTTTTTCAATGACATACAACAGGTGTACGGGGTTGGCGGCCACTTCGGTGGTGTCGAAATTGAACACCTTGGAGAGAATCTTGAACGCAAATCGGGTTGAAAGACCGTCCATGCCCTCATTAACCCCCGCCGCATCCCGGTATTCCTGAATGGATTTGGCTTTGGGGTCTGTGTCCTTGATGTTCTGGCCGTCGTAGACCCGCATCTTGGAGAACACACTGGAGTTTTCCGGTTCCTTGATGCGTGAGAGCACTGAGAATTGGGCCAGCATGTCCAACGTGTCTGGCGCGCAGGGCGAACCGGCAAGAGAACTGTTTTTCAGTAACTTCTTGTAGATCTCAATCTCTTCGGTCACACGAACGCAGTAGGGCACCTTGACGATATACACCCTGTCAAGAAAGGCCTCGTTGTGTTTGTTGTTGCGGAAGGTCTGCCATTCAGATTCGTTGGAGTGGGCAAGAATAACGCCGTCGAACGGCACCGAACCCATGCCCTCGGTGGTGTTGTAGTTGCCTTCCTGAGTGGCTGTCAGCAATGGGTGCAGCACTTTGATGGGCGCCTTGAACATCTCCACAAATTCCATCAGGCCCTGGTTGGCTTTACACAGGCCGCCGCTGAAGCTGTAAGCGTCGGGGTCGTCCTGGGAGTAGTCCTCCAGCATGCGGATGTTTACTTTGCCGACCAGCGCCGAAATGTCCTGGTTGTTGTCGTCCCCCGGTTCGGTTTTGGACACCGCTATCTGGTCGAGAACGGACGGATACTTTTTCACCACGCGGAACTGGCTGATATCGCCGCCATATTCGTGCAGGCGCTTCACGGCCCAGGGCGACATGATTGATTTCAGATAGCGGGAGGGAATGCCGAATTCCTCTTCCAGAATGGCGGCGTCTTCTGCCGGATCAAACAGTCCCAGCGGCGATTCGTTCAGCGGTGAGCCCTGGATTGCGTAGAAGGGAACCTTCTGCATCAGGTATTTGAGCTTTTCCGCTAGTGACGATTTACCGCCACCAACCGGCCCCAGCAGGTACAGGATCTGTTTCTTTTCTTCCAGGCCCTGCGCTGCGTGTCGATAAAACGACACGATGTTCTCAACGGCTTCTTCCATGCCGTAGAATTCGGCGAATTCAGGATATCGTTTGATCATTTTGTTGGAAAAAATACGCGACAGACGGATGTCACGGGAGGTATCGACAAATTCGGGTTCGCCGATGGCAATCAATAACCGTTCCGCGGCTGTGGCATAAGCCGTGGGATCCTTTTTACAGATCTCGAGGTATTCCTCAAGACTGTACTCTTCTTCCTGGGTGCTCTCATACCGGTTTTTAAACTGCGTCAGTATGCTCATGGGTAGCCCCTCGCTCGCTGTTCTTCAGCTTTTAGTACACGCAATATCCCCGTTGCAGTTACGGTCGCCACGCGGGCGATTCGGTTGGTTGTGGGTGGCAGAAATAAACAGTATCGGCCGGTCACGATCTGTGTCGGATTTCGGCCTGTTCAATGTGAGCTTAGTTCACGGTCGCAAGCTTGGACAGGCAGTAAACGGTTAAGGTTCATTAAATTATGTTACGGGCCCAATTCGGGAGCCAATTCTGGAACTACCGTTTCGTAAGCCGGAATACGCTCTCAGTCGCGCCGATCAGGCCTTTGCGTTTTGTAAAGGGGTGGTCGCTTGCGAGGGTATTGGTTGTAATATGCTCAATGTCATAGTCGGCCGCGTAGAGCTCCTGCACTTCGTCATCGCTGACGTTGAACGGTGGTGCGGTGATTTTGGTATTGTAGTCCAGAGTAATAAGCAGGATTCTGGTGCCCTCCGGAATGATCGCTGTGAGATGCTCCACGTAATGCTTGCGCATGGAAGGGGGAAGAGCGATTAGGGCGGCCCGATCGTATACAAGGCGTATATGCTTCAGATCGCCGGGGGCGAGTTGAAAAAAATCACCGGCCCAGAGCTCCAGGTTATCATGCTTGAAAGTTGTGAATGGTTCACCGGGATGAACCATGGCTTTTTCACCCGCCTCTTCAAAGAAGTCCTTGCAGGCGATTTCGCTCAGCTCCACGCCGATAACCGAGTGCCCCCGATCATGCAGCCACCACATGTCATGGGCTTTGCCGCACAGCGGAACAAACACGCCTTGGGCGCTCGCGCCAGCATCGGCGAGCTCCGGCCAGTGGTCATGAAGAAATTTATTAACGGAACCTTCGTGGAAACCGGTTTCTTTTTTGCTCCAGCGCTCATGCCAAAATTCGTGTTCCATGGTCTCCAGCCTCTTCTTTGGACGTTTGGCTCAGTCTACCTTAATCTTTGCCGGTATTGATGAAGGAGAAAAGTATGAAAGCCGTATTTCTTGACGCCACCACGCTTGGCAATGATGTGGATCTTGCCCCTATTGAGCGGGTCACCGGTGAGCTCGCGAAGCACCGCGCCACCACGCCGGCTCAGGTAGCGGAGCGAATCCGGGGTTTTGATACCGTGTTGGTTAACAAAGTTGTGCTCTCGCGCGCGCATTTTGAAGGCTGCCCGGAACTGAAAACCATTGCCGTCGTTGCCACCGGGCTGAACAATATTGATCAGGAGGCGGCCAAAGAGCATGGCATTCGGGTGCTCAATGTGACCCACTACGGGCGCTCAACGGTGGCGCAGCACACCATGGCCCTGATACTGGCGCTGGCAACGCGCCTGCTGGATTATGATCGCGATGTGCGGGCCGGGCGCTGGGAGAAAAGCGATATGTTCTGCCTGATGGATCACCCGATCATGGAGTTGGAAGGCCGCACCCTGGGCCTGCTTGGTTACGGCGACCTCGGGCAGGGCGTGGCGGCGCTGGCCAAGGCTTTCGGCATGAACATAGTGCTCGGTGCACGGCCCGGACAGGCGGCGGGTGAGACCGACGGGTACTCCCGTATTCCTCTGGACGAACTGTTGCCGCAGGTGGATGTTCTTTCACTTCACTGCCTGCTTACCGATGAAACCCGCAATCTGATTGGCGCTCGGGAGTTACAGATGATGAAGCCGGATGCCCTGCTTATTAACACCAGCCGGGGTGGTCTGGTGGATGAGGCGGCCCTCGCATACGCGCTGCGAGCGGGCGTTATTGCCGGTGCCGGGTTTGATGTGCTGACCGAAGAACCACCGCGAAATGGCAACCCTTTACTGGCCGGTGATATTCCAAATCTGATCATTACGCCGCACTCGGCCTGGGCCAGCCGCGACGCAAGGCAGCGAATTATTGACATCACGGCGCGAAATCTTGCAGCGGTTGGCAGGGAATGATGGTTTGACGAGTTTGAAAGCTCAGAACGGTCTGAAACCCTCTTGGTTCGCGATTCTCGCCGTCATTGCCGTTGGCTTTTTATCAGGGTGTTCGTCCTTCCAGCATCGTGATCAACTGGCTTCGTTTAACGCAGCCTACGCCACCGGTGATTACAACACGGCACTGAAAACCGTGAGTTTTGACAGGCCCGAGAACAAGCCGGTTGATACCGGTGAGCACCTGCTTGAATTATTGCACCAGGGCGAGATGTATCGCCTCACGGGTCGCATCGATGAGTCTGTAAAGGCTTATGATCTGGCAGAAGACGGCATGAAGTACCTCAACACCGAAGGCTTGTTTGCGAGCACCACGGAAGGGCTGATGGCCGTGATGGTTAACGACTCAGTGCGCGACTATGACGCGCTGATGTCCGAGGCTGTTCTGGTCAACACCTACAAAGCGCTGGCGTTTCTCGCCTCGGGCAATAATGAATACGCCAGGGTTGAATTTAATCGAGCGGACGACCGAACCCGCCGTGCCGTTGATTATTTTCGCGAAGAAATTGCCGGGCAGCAGGCCGCCTTGAAAAATGAGGCGCAAAGCGGGAACTCAAAAGCCTACATGGTTCGCAGCAGTCTTCAGAGCAGAGGCTTTCAGTCAGCGGTTGATGGCCAGTATGGCGCGCCCTCAAACTGGTCTGTTTTCCCCGGGTTCATCGTACCTTCAAGCACGTACCTTCACGGCCTCTATTTTCTGGCGAACGCCGAAGACGGTGCGGATTACGAGCGGGCTGCAACCTCGCTCAAGCGCGCGGCGCAAATGAACCCGCAAAGTGCCGTGCTGCAGGCCGACGCCACACTGGCGACTCGTCTGGCTTCGGGCACTCAACCCGTGGCAGAGTTACCGCCGCAGGTCTGGGTTGTTTATGAAAACGGTTTGGGGCCGGTTCTCAAGGAGTCACGCCTGGATGTGCCCTTGCTGCTGTTGCACGGTAACCGACAGGCGCCTGCCTATTTTGGTATTGCGCTACCGCAATACACCGAACGCTCGGCCGTGCCGGGCAATATGGGTGTGCAGGCTGCAGGTGGTCAGGTTATACGAACCGAGCGAATCTCGGACATGGGCAAAGTCATCCGCACGGAAATGAAAGAGCGTTTTCGGGGCGTGCTCACCCGGGCCGTTACCTCGGCTATCAGCAAGGCGGTTCTGCAAAACGAAGCCGCGGAACAGTTCGGCCCCCTGGGTCAGATTGCCGCGGCTTTATTCACGGTTGCCACAACCCAGGCTGATTTGCGCAGTTGGCAAGTGCTGCCCGACCACTGGGAGGCCGCGCGCATCGACCGCCCGGAAAGCGGGCGACTGACACTGCTGGATAATGGTGGGAGCGTATTGGGCAATTTGGAAATTCCACAACAACCGTTCACCCTGGTGTATGTTAAAAGGCCAACATTACAGGCACCCGCAACGGTTATAACCCTGGATTTGCAGGGTAAAAACAAGGCGACGTTGGCACGTATGCCCGAGTAGCATGACTCATCAGCAGTTTTGCAGATCACGCCGTTAATACATCAGAAACGCAGGACACACGTTATGAAATCAGTATTGTTAGCCGGCATGCTGGTCCTTGGTTTAGCCGGCTGCGCGTCGCAGCCAGAAACCAGTTCCGTGATAGACAGGGCAGAGCTGAAAGTCGATCCGGAAGTGATTTACACGATGGACGTGACAGAACTCTTGAAAACACGCCTGGAACAGCCTGGTGGTGACAGCCTCCTGCAAGTGCAATTTGCGGTGGAAGCGAGATCAGACACCGAGCTTGCATGGAACGTTACCTGGTTTGATGCCAGCGGCATAATGGTGAAAAGTGTTGGCGAAGGCTACCGCAAAGCGACGCTGCTAACCGGGCAGACACGTTATTTTAACGCGACCGCCCCCAGCACCCGTGTCACCACTTTTCAGTTACATCTCCGTGAACCCAAATAAAAGGAAAAACCAATGTTGATACGTGTTCTTGCCCTCTCTGCCGGCCTTGCGATTCTGGCCGGTTGCGCCGCGCCCACGCGTTACATTGATCCGGCCGCCGACGATGGCGCCGTCGCATTGACCATGGATTACCGGGATTTCGACAAGGCCGCAACCGATGCCGTGGAAGACATGCTTTCCAGCGGCGCCGTGAATAACCCCAACGGTGGCCGTTACATTATGGTGGTGAGCCGGGTCACGAACGACACCATGCAGCGCATTGATACCGATCAGCTCACCAAAAAAATCCGGGTGGCCCTGTTGCGCTCGGGCAAGGTGGTAACCACCACCGCCGTCGGGCTCAACGGTGCGGAAGATGAAATGACTCAGAAAGCCCGTGAGCTGCGAAATTCAGAAGAGTTCGACCAATCCGGCGTGCAGCGCAAAGGCTCGCTTCAGGCGCCCGATCTGAGCCTGTCAGGAAAAATTCTGCAGCGTAACCACAAAGTGGATAAAGAGCAGCAGGTGGAGTACTACATCCAGTTATCACTGACCGATCTGGCATCTGGTCTGGCCATTTGGGAAGGCGAAACGCCCATCATCAAACGGGGGTCAGACAAGGCTGTTTCCTGGTGAGGCGATTTTTTCCGTGCCCATTAACGGGCACTCCACAGTATAAAGAAAACAGGATGTTGCGTGGCTTCTTTTGAAATTAAAGAACGGTTGAAGGCCGCAGAAAGCTGGATACTTGCAAACCCGAATCCGCCGCAGAAGTGGCCCTGGACCTGGCTTTATAACGCTGGGCGCTCCGCTTACGCGCTGATACGCGATGTGGTCCGGGGCGAACTGACTCTCCACGCCATGAGCCTGGTGTACACAACGCTGCTGAGTATTGTGCCTTTGCTGGCCCTGAGTTTTTCAGTGCTCAAGGCGCTGGGTGTGCACGAGCGCATGGAGCCCTTCCTGTTTCAGTTCTTTCAGCCCATGGGCCCTCAGGGCGTTGACATGGCGGAGCGCATACTGGGTTTTGTGGACAACATGAAAGTGGGGGTTCTCGGCTCTGTTGGCCTTGCGTTGCTGGTTTACACCGTGGTGTCGCTGGTGCAGAAAGTAGAGCGGTCGTTCAACATGATCTGGCGCGTGCCGGTGATGCGTTCGGTGGCGCAGAGGTTCAGCAACTATCTCAGCGTTATCATGGTTGGGCCCCTGTTGATGGTTTCCGCCATTGGCGTCAGCGCGGCCATCTTTTCCTCATCAGCTGTGCAAACGCTGATTGCGATTGAACCGTTTGGTACGGTCATTCTTATGGTCAGTCGCTTTATGCCGTTCTTGCTTGTGGTGAGCGCTTTTACCTTCGTTTACATGTTTATGCCCAACACCCGGGTAAAATTTCAGTGTGCGTTTATTGGCGGTCTGGTTGCCGGGGTTTCCTGGCAGGCAGGCGGACTGTTGTTTGCGTCTTTTGTGGCCGGTTCCGCCAGGTACGCCGCCATCTATTCCAGTTTTGCGATCGGTATCACCATGCTGATCTGGATCTATCTGAACTGGATGATTCTTCTTCTGGGGGCAAGCTTGGCGTTTTACCTGCAAAACCCCGGTTCGATTGCCAAACGCACCCACGTTCAGCTTTCGCCGGAACTGCAGGAAAGAATCGCGCTGGCCATGATGTGGCTGGTGGCGCGCCCGTTCAGTGAGGGAAAAAAGGCACCGCAACAGGAAGCGTTGGAGCACCTGTTACGGGTGCCGGGAGAAGTCACGCGCGGTGTGAGCGACAAACTGATTCGTGCGGGGCTGATTTCACTGGCAGGAAGCCAGGGCGACCAGTTGGTTCCGGGGCGTACCCTGGATCTGATTACGGTTGGCGATGTGCTCGGGGTGGTTCGTCACGATGAGGATCGTGTGGTTGATCGGTTGCCACCGGTGTTTCCCGTTGAGTTGCTCAAGGGCGAGCGCGCAAACGAATCCACAACCTTTGCAACGTTGCTCAAAAGCGGTGAGAGCAAGGTGGTCAGCTCCGAGCAGCACCCTCGCTGAGAATGGCTTTGAGCGCTGCGCGCACACGGCAGGTCTGTTCCGGAGTCAGACGCACAATTCTATCGAGGTCTTCCTCGGGCAGATTTCGCTGGTGGGCATGGCGCAACACTTCGCGGCTGCCTATTAACATGCCGTCGGCCAATGTGGTTTGGTTCTGATCGGGAGCCGGGCGTTCAGCCGCCATCAGGTAAGCGTGGTACTTGGGTGGCAGGTTCCATTCACTGGCGATCAGTTGGCAAACTGTCCACTGGAAGCGTGCTAGCGCATGGCGAATCAGCGCGGCGTCGGGCTCTGTGGCACCCGGTTGCGCCCGGCATATGCGCTGCAGTTCCCGGCGAATGGATATATAGGAAAGCGCCGGCAACAACCCGGTCGTGAAGAGGGCGCTTGTGTCTTCGTTGCGGAGCTTGGCTATAAATTCGGTCCCACGTGCGCAGGTGATGCCCCAAAGCCAGGCTCTTTGGGCAAACAGCGCCTCCCGGCTGTTTCGAGCCGCCATCATCGGGCGCATGACCGCTGCCGCAATCACGTGGCGGATGCCCGTTATGCCGAGCACAAATACGGCCTGATCGACGGACTCAATGGTGTGGTCTCCGGTGCGGAAATAAGGGCTGTTAGCAACCTGCAGGATTTGATCCGTCAACGCGGGGTCATCAAGGATGATCTGGGTGAGCTTTTGGCGATCAGCGCTCTCATCCGAGAGCACTTTCATGAGCATCGGCAGCGTCATGGGCCGCCGGGGTACTTCTTCCATTTTGTTGTTCGCAAGACGCGATTGCAGCTCTTCAATGGCAGAGCCTGGCGGTTTTGACTGGGCGTGCTGCGCGCGCAGGTTGGCAGGCCCAGTATCCAGAAGCCAACAAAAAAGGTTTTCTTCAAGTTGCAGAGTCAGGACGTGCGGGTCTTTCGTTGCGTCGTCCTGGCTTGTGGTTTTTGCAGGATTGAACAACCGCGCTTCAGGAGCCGGAGGAGGCGTGGGTTCTTTTGCCTTGAAAAATCCTGCGATCCAGGAAAAGAAGCCTGGCATTCAACGTCTCCGGGTCAACCAGTCGTGAAAGAGTACGTGTCGATACGTCTGCAGTATAGAGACCCGGCGCAGGCTTGCACAGGCAAAACCCGCTGCCGTCCGCAAAAACCGTTTATACCAGCGCACCCCCGAATACAAAGACCAACTGGCACACACCCGCTGCAAAGCCGAGGATGGCGCCTACCAGAATCAGTTTGATCTCATCTTCCTGGAAACAGGGGCGCAGCAAGTTCTGAAACTCCTCTGAAGAAAGCGCAATCATGCGTTCCACCATAATAGACTCAACGGCGCGCGCGCGATCCATCTCAAATGCCGGGTTGTTAAAGGAAATTTTCGATAACTCGATGGCTTTTTCACCCACCTGATTCTTGAGCGCGGCAAAGGCTGTAGGGCCGAAAGCCACCTGGGTTAACGCTCTGCCCATGCCGGCGGTTTCATCGACCAGGGGTTTGATATGCTTTTTCACCATGTTGCGGGCGCGATCACCCTTTGGGCCTTCCAAAATGGCGTTAATGATATTACTGACGGTAAGAATTTCGTGGGTCACTATGTGACAGAAGGATTCGGCTACCTCGGGTTGCCGCTTGAGGAACAGACCCTGAATACGGAGCGGGCCGAACTTTTTAGCGTGCAAAGGCCGGAAAATAACGTTCAGTGCAATCCAGTTGGTCGCCCAGCCCACCATCAGCCCGAAAAACGGCAGTACCCACCAGCTCTGATAAAAGTACCAGGCCGTCATTTGCACCAGCCCGAACAGAAAACCGAAGTAGAATCCGGAGTTTACGATAAAACGGAACTCGACCTTGCCGCATTCCAGAAAGATGCGGTTCAGCAGACGTTTGTCCGCTGTAAGATGCTCAATCACCATGCCCTTGATATCAAGCAGGTCTTCCACGTTATCGGAGATGTCGTTTATCAGGTTGTCCACCAGCTTTGGCGTGGACTTGCGCACCCTGTCATACACCAGGTTCCGCGCCGAGGCGGGAAGGTTTTCCCAGAACGTTGGGTGCTCCCTGAGCATCAATTCGTCGACGTATTCCTCTATGCGTGGGTCCACCGTGTAGATAACGTGGGTGGCGAGCACTCTGGGGTCAATTTGCTGGAAAATTTCCCGCACCGTGCCAATCTTGGAAATGGTGGTGTCGACGCTGATGGAGGCCATCTTGCGGGCTTTTGAAGGAATGATGCCCTGCCAACCCAACAGCGGAGGTTTCCCCACGAACTCCAGCGGGTAGAAGGTCATTTTGATGGCGAGCCAGTTGGTGATCCATCCAATGAGAGCCGCGATAACAGGGATGCTGAGGTACTGCCAGAATTCTGGGTTGGTGAGCAGGCTGATCATTTCAGGCTCCCGCTGTCGCCCCACAACCACTGGCACAGGGCCATCGCCGCAACCGGGGCCGTTTCGGTTCGAAGAACCCGGGGGCCGAGTGCAACGGGCAGGAATCCTTCTTTCTCCGCCTGAGTAATTTCCTCTGCCGTCAGCCCGCCTTCCGGGCCTATCATCAGCGCTATCCGGCCGGGTTTGTTCATGGAACCCAGTGCCTGAGCGGTGCGGTGGTGCAGCACCAGGCGCAGGTCGCAGTCGCGGCTTTGCTCCAGCCATTGTGCCACGGTCATAACCGGCAGAATCTGCGGTACCCGGGCGCGGCCGCACTGTTCTGCGGCGCTCACCGCAATCGATTGCCAGTGGCGCAGGCGCTTATCCGCCCGGTCGCCTTTGAGTTTCACTTCGCAGTGTTCGGTGGTCAGCGGCACTATGCAGGTAACGCCCATTTCAACCGCTTTCTGCACCGCGTAATCCATGCGATCACCCTTTGACAGGGCCTGGCCAAGCACAATCTGCAACGGCGACTCTGTGTGGTTGGGCTCCGGCGCACCCACGAGCACTTCAACGCGCTTCTTTCCGGCTTCGGTGATGGTAGCCGGATAATCCTGCCCATCGCCGTTGAAAAGCCTCAGTGCTTGCCCTGACTGCATGCGCAATACCCGTCCCACATGCTGGGCGGCGTTTTCGTCCAGCTCAGCCTGAGCTCCCTCGCTCAAAGGCGAGTCGGTATAAATTCTGGGCGTGCGCATGTGTGTTTACCTTGATCAGTCACGAACGGCGATGTTGATGCCCTCGGTCGCGACCTGTGCCAGATGACGAATCTGGTCTTCGGTGATGACGTAAGGCGGCATGAAGTAAACCACATTACCCAGGGGGCGAAGCAAGGCCTGGCGCGTAAGGGAGTGCTGATAAACGCGAACGCCCCGACGCTCCTGCCAGGGAAACGGCGTTTTGGATGCCTTGTGCTTGACCATTTCCACCGCCACGGTCATGCCGTGCTGGCGTATGTCTCCAACGTTTGGATGGTCTGCAAGGTGAGCAACGGATTCGGCCATGCAGGCCGAGAGGCGGCGATTGTTTTCAATAACGTTGTCATCCCGGAAGATGTCGAGAGTCGCCAATGCCACGGCGCAGCCGATAGGATTTCCGGTGTAGCTGTGGCTGTGCAGAAAAGCCTTCAGGGTTTCGTAGTCGTCGTAAAATGCGTTGTAAACGGTATCGGTGGTCAGCACAACCGACAGCGGCAGATAGCCGGCGGTCAAGCCCTTGGACAGGCACATGAAGTCCGGGGTGATGCCGGACTGTTCACAGGCAAACAGGGTGCCGGTGCGGCCAAAGCCCACCGCGATTTCGTCGGCAATCAGGTGCACGCCGTAGCGATCACAAGCGTCGCGCAGTTTTGTGTGATAAATCGGGTGATGCATGCGCATGCCGCCGGCGCACTGGATGAGGGGTTCCACCACCACGGCGCAGATTTCCTCATGCCGCTCGGCCAGCAATGCCTCCATGGCCTCAAACTGACGCAGGGCATAGGCTTCGTCGGTTTCGCCCTCTTCTTTGTTGTAGGCGTCTGGAGAGGGCGCGGTTAACACTTCCATAAGCAATGGCTGGTAGGTGTCCTTGTACAGAGCCACGTCGCCCAGTGCCAAGGCACCCAGGGTTTCACCGTGATAGCTGTTGCTCAGGTTCACAAAATTTTTCTTGCGGGGTTGGCCCTGGTTTTTCCAGAAGTGAAAGCTCATCTTGAGCGCTGCCTCTATGGCAGACGAGCCGTTGTCAGCGTAGAAGCATTTGTTGAGGCCCTCAGGGGTTACCTCAATAAGCCGTTCGGAGAGATTCACCACGGGTTCGTGGGTAAACCCGGCCAGAATAACGTGCTCCAGTTCGCCGATCTGCTTCTGAATGGCTGCATTGATTCTGGGGTTGGCGTGCCCAAACAGATTGACCCACCAGGAGCTGACGGCATCGATAAACCGGTTGTTTTCGAAATCCTCCAGCCAAACTCCTTCGCCCCGTTTGATTGGAACCAGAGGGAGGGTTTCGTGGTCTTTCATCTGGGTACACGGGTGCCACACGGATTTGAGGCCGCGGGCAACGAGATCGGCATTGCGCATAGAGGTGCTCCGGTAAGACGATGGTTTTGCAGTGATAATGTCTGGCTGTTAACCCTTGGCAATAATACAGTTAACAGCGCCCGCTGACTACTGTGCCCGCGAGCGCTCACAGGCAGGCCAGAGCCCGTCGCCTGGGTGGGCGACCCACTGGCGTCTCACTCCAAACCCAAACACTCGTCACATCCCCGCACCATTGCGGCAGGTTCTACCACCGTAATGATTAATGGCATACCGGCGGCTGTCACCGGTGGCGCTATTTCTTGTGGCGGTGTGACCATGGGTTCTGGGTCAGTGGTTATTGGGGATACCTAGGCGCCACCGGCCTGGTCGCGTTTGAGAAACCGGTTTGAGTCTTTTGCTACGGCTAGTGGGGGGTATGACAACAATGTGGGGATGCTTGCCGCAAGGTTGTCATTCGACAACCTATCGAGTACTGTTAGATCAGCACAGTAGAACGCTATGAAAAGGAAACGTCACACCGATAAGGATATCGAGGCGGCTATCGCCTACGCAGAATTTAAAGGCTGGCGGATTGAAATGCGAAGTGGTCATGCCTGGGGGCGAATGTATTGTCCATTTAACGATGCACAGTGCCGGTGCGGAGAATTTTGTATTGCGAGCATCTGGAGCACACCAAGGAGCGCGGGGAATCATGCTCGGCAGATTCGTCGCGTTGTGGATAATTGCTCAGGGCACCGAGATGATGTAGGAGAAGACGGCCATGAATCGGGATTTTGAGTTCTCACTCACCTTTGCGATTCCAGAAACGATTGCTTTGGACGAAATCGAAGAACGGCTGTTCAAGGCCGGTTGCGATGACGCCATCATTGGATTTGGTCAGAAAGGCAGGCTGGGTCTGAACTTCACTCGAGAGGCCGTATCGGCCGAAACCGCAATATTATCCGCCCTGCGCGACGTGAAACAGGCCTTTCCGCAGGCGCGGCTGGTTGAGGCGGCGCCTGACCTTGTTGGTATTTCTGACATGGCGAAGCTTTTGGGTTTTTCCCGCCAGAATATGCGCAAACTTATTATCGCTCACCAGGCGAGTTTTCCATTACCACTTCACGAAGGTGCCTCTGCAATCTGGCATTTGGCGGATGTTCTGTTGTGGCTTTCTGATAAGCGGAATCGATCCATTTCGCCAAGTTTGCTGGCAGTAGCAAGGGTTAGCATGGGAGTGAACCTTGCTCGGGAAACGGAACGGGTGGATCGTCGATTGCAGGCGCAGTTAAAGGATATCGCCTGAGGATTGTTGAACAGGTTGTCCGGTACGGCTTGCTCCACAACCCACACCACAGAGTCTTCGCTCCGGCGTTTTGCCTCACGCAGGGAATACCGCGCATGCACCTTCAACTTTCAGGTGCACGTGTTCTCCCGGCGCTGGAGATGACAGCGGTGAGCCTCGCAGGTGCAGGGTTTTGTTTTGCACAGTAACCGTCAGCAGAACGTGGTTGCCGCGAAATGAGCGGTCGGTGACCTGTGCCAGTGCGCCCACTTTCTGATAGCTGAAGGTGATCTGTTCCGGGCGCAGCATGATGGAAGCTTTGCCTTCTCGGGCGGCATACGAGGAATGCACAGGCAGTACACCCAACGGCGTTGAAACGGCATCGTGTTGAAGGGTGCCTTCAAGGAAAATCGGCTGGCCTGTCAGGCGTGCAACGTGGGCATTGGCGGGCCGCCAGTATATGTTATCCGGCGTATCAACCTGCATAATCTGCCCTTGGTGCATAACGGCCACCAGGTCGGCAACGGCAAAGGCTTCGGCTGGGTCGTGGGTGACCAGAATGGCCGTTGCGCCTTCGCGGCGCAGCATGGCCGCCACGTCGTCACAAATCTGCCGGCGCAGATCCAGGTCAAGGGCGTTGAAGGGTTCATCGAGCAGAATCACCTCCGGTTCGGGCGCCAGTGAGCGGGCCAGAGCGGCACGTTGTTGTTGGCCACCCGAGAGCTCGTGGGGGTATCGGTTGCCGAACTCTGATAAGCCCGCCAAGGCCAGAACCTCCGCTACGCGAGTGCCCTGGCGTTTGCTGCGTGAAAGCCCATAAGCCACGTTGTCGGTTACCGACAAATGCGGGAACAGCGTGCCTTCCTGGGGCACATAGCCAATGTGGCGACGTTCCGGTGGCACGTGCAGGCGCGACGACGCCATGGGCCTCGAATCAAACAGAATCTCGCCGTCATCCAGCCGGTCAAAGCCACCAATCAGCCGCAGCAGTGTGGTTTTGCCACAACCGGACGGGCCAAGCAGGGCGACGATGGAACCCGCAGGAACGTCGAGGTTAATGCCCTGCAGTACCGGGTGATGGTTGAAGCTCTTGATGACGTTTTTGATGTGAAGACGAGTCATAAAATTGCGTGAGCTCCGGTCATATAATTGAGTGAGCTTCCAGAGTACGGCGGGTAAACACGTAAACGGGCACGGCCGATACCAGCACCAGAAGTGCCGCAAAGGGCGCTGCTGCGGCGTATTCGGCGTCGTTGGTATGGGACCAGACCTCGGTTGCGAGTGTAACCACATTCGTGGGCGCCAGCATGAGCGTTGCCGTGAGTTCCCGCATCAATTCCAGGGTAAGCAACGCCAGGGCGGCGCCAATGCCTGGCGCAATGTTGGGCAAGGTAACGGACACAAATGCCCTGAACGGCCCGCGCCCCAGGCTGCGTGAGATCTCCTCAAGTTTGGGTGGCACCAGAACCACCGACGCTCGTAACGCTGTTTGCGCCATGGGCAACGCCAGCACGGCGTAGGCGAGTATCAGTACCAATACGCTTTGATAGATGGCCGGTACGTAGTGAATAGAGAAGTACACAAGCGCCAGTGCAATCACCAGCCCGGGCAATCCGTGGACGATGTACGGTAAGCGGTCTGCAAATTGCGCCAACCGGCCGCTAAAGCGCGTCGCCAGCAGCACCAGGGGTATCGCGAGCAGGGTGGTTACAATCGCGCCGGCGATGGAAAGCGTGCCGGAACCCCACACCGCCTGCCATACGCCATCAAGACCCGCGCCCGCTGAGTTCCCCACGGTTAACCAGTACCCGAGCGCTACAATGGGAACGCCCAGCGCGAGTATCGATAATACCGTTTGGCCCAGCAATACCCACGGCGTAGCCCGGCCCAGCGCCAGTAACCCAGGGTGCCGTGTGGTGCCTTTTCCAACGCGGGAATAGCGTGTACCCGCCCGCATCCGCATTTCTGTGTAAGCGGCAAACAGCGCCAGTAATAAAAGCACGCCAGCCTGCATGGCGGCGGACACGTTATCAAAACGCAGTTCGTAGGAGGAAAAAATTGCCGTGGTGAATGTTTGCACTCGCAGCAGCGACAAAGCACCGAACTCTGCCAGCATGTGCGACAGCACCAGCAACGCGCCGCCGCCCAGGGCCGGCCGCGCCTGGGGAAGAATGGTGAAGAAAAACGTGTGCCAGGGGCCGCGCCCCAAAGAGCGGGAAACATCTTCAAAACCGGTGTCCATTCCGCGCAGCGCTGCCGCAACCGGAAGGTACACCAAGGGGTAGGATGCCAGGGTCAACACCAGAATGGCGCCCGCCATATTCTGAAACTGAGCGCCCATGGAAGACCAGGCAAAACTCGATACAAACGCCGGCACCGCCAGGGGCAGGCTTGCAATAACGCGCCAGGCGCGCCGGCCTGGCAGATCCGTGCGCTCGACACACCAGGCCACCGCGATGCCAATAACGCTGGCACCCAAGGTAACGCTGATGGCGAGCACCAGCGTGTTGGTCAGCAGTGAAAGCGTGTAGGCACGAAACAACTCATCCCGGATGCCGCTCCATCCAGCTTCTGTTGCACTTGTAATCACGTACACCAGAGGCAGTGCGATCAGAGCAATCGGAATGAGTGCGGTGGCGATAAGCCACCACGGAGGCAACGATGTCTTTAGTGTTCTCAATACCCCGGCAAGGGCCAGTAAGCTCAAGCCAGGCCAGCCTCACGCTCCAGAACAAGGGCATCGGCCGCATCGCCAAGATCGGTGGCGGTAACGCCCGGAGAACCCAGCTCATCAAACGGTTTCAGATCGTAGGGTGATACCACGCCCGGGCGCAGCGGGTACTCGGCAACTGAGTCTACAATGGCTTTCTGGCCTTCTGCGTTCACCATAAACGCCATGAATGCCTGCGCGGCGTCCATGTTCTTCGATGTTTTCACAATACCGGCGGCAGACAGCGTGACCAACGCACCCGGGTCTTGATGACCCTGATGAAAAATAGCGGATTCCAAGTTGTCTTTACCCAGCTCTTCAGCCAGGGCGTACCAGTAGTAATCATTTACAAGAGCGGTTGCCACGTCGCCAGCCTCAACGGCCCGCAGGGCAGACATGTTGCCATTGTACGGTTCGCCGTAAGCCTTGAGGCCTTTGAGCCACTTGAGCGCTGCCTCACGCCCTTTCAAGAGCTTGATGGCAATGATCTGTTCCTGGAAGGCACCGCTGGTAGGCACGTAAGCAACGCGGCCTTTCCAGGCTTCGGTTGCAAAATCGAGAACCGAGGCGGGTAACTCATCAGAACCGATCATCGATGTGTTGTACGCAACGATGCGGCTGCGGGCGGTAATGCCAGACCAGGTGCCATCTTCAGCCCGGTATTGCTGCGGAATCTGCTCCCGGGTTTCTGGCTTCAGCGGCGCAAGCAGCGAGCGATTCGCCAGCGTGAGTACGGGCGGGCTTTCTTCTGAATAAAAAACGTCAGCCGGGGAACGCGAACCTTCTTCGATGATCTGATTGGCCAACTGCGAGCTGTGGCCGTTGCGAACATCAACGTGAATGCCGGTGGCCTTGGTGAAGGCGTTGACCACCGCGGCGGTAGTTTTCTTGTGCTGACCGTTGTAGAGCGTCAGTGTTTGCTGTCGCGCGGCCAACAAGCGGGCCGGGGCGCTAACGCCAAGCACCGTTGCGCCTGCGAGCGCTGCCGTGCCGAACAGGAACTGGCGGCGTCCAAAATGAGGTTTAGCCATTTTTTTCTCCGAAGAAGGATGGAACAGCCGCTAAAGATTATCAGTCGCATTCACTTCCGACAATATCCAAAAGCTAGTGAGAACGATTACCATTTTGTTACATTAGGGGAAAAGCGGAAGAATAGCGGGGCTTTAAACAATCAAGCCCCTGCGAACCAGAAGCAGTTCACAGGGGCTTGATTAACACGGGAGCGCGTAAAACTCAGAGCAAGTTCAGTGTGCCAGCACTCTCGAAAGAAACGCCTGAGTACGTTCGTTCTGAGGGTTGTCGAACACGTCGCTTGGTTTGCCCTCCTCCACAATCTTACCTTCGTGAATGTAGATCACACGATCCGCCACTTCCCGGGCGAAGCCCATTTCATGGGTGACCACCATCATGGTCATGCCTTCTTTTGCCAGTTCGCGCATGACGTCCAGCACTTCACCGATCATTTCCGGGTCCAGCGCCGAGGTGGGTTCGTCGAACAGCATCAGGCGCGGCTCCATGGCCAGAGCGCGTGCGATGGCAACCCGTTGCTGTTGGCCACCGGAAAGATGGCTGGGGTATTTGTCGGCCTGGCTGGCAATGCCAACCCGCTCCAGCAAACGATCGGCGTTGGCGTTAGCAACGGTTTTCGGCGTGTCTTTAACTTTCTGGGGCGCCAGCATGATGTTTTTTTTCACCGTAAGGTGAGGGAACAGGTTGAACTGCTGGAACACCATGCCGACCTCTTTGCGGATGGTTGCAAGCGTGCTCTGGTTGCCACCTTTTGGCGCCAGTGCCTGGCCGTCTACTTCCAGGTGGCCGGATTCGAACTCTTCCAGCCCGTTCACACAGCGGATCAACGTGGATTTGCCGGAGCCACTGGCACCGATGATCACCACCACTTCGCCTTGCTCCACGGATAAATCAATATCTTTAAGGACATGCAGTTTGCCGAAGTACTTGTTCATGCCCTTCATTTGTACAATCTGAGTCATGGGTCAGGTTCCTTCAGACAGAGGCCAGTCCACGCCGTTCAACCAGGCGAAGAATCAGGGACAGCGAGAGGGTGATGGCCAGATACATAATCGCGATCACGAAATACACCTCAAAGGCAGTGAAGGTGCTGGCAATGTAAATCTGGCCCTGGCGAACGAGCTCGCCCACGCCAATAACCGAAAACAGAGACGTGTCTTTGATGCTCACAATGGCCTGGTTGCCAAGCGGCGGAATCATTCGCCGGAAGGCCTGAGGCCAGGTGATCGACCAGAAGGTCTGAGTGCGGGAGAGGCCCAAAGAAAGACCCGCTTCCGATTGACCCTTGGCGATGGATTGAACGCCACCACGTACCACTTCAGAAATGTAAGCGCCCGAGTTCAGCGCAATCGCGGCTATGCCCGCGGTAATCGGATCAATAGGGCCGCCAATCAGATCGGGCAAACCGTAAAAGATAAACAGAACCTGAACGAGAATTGGGGTGCCACGAAAGATTTCGATGTAGGCCGTTGCGGGCCATTTCAGAAACCAATTTTTGTTGATGCTCAACAGGCCAAAAAAAATGCCCAAGGCAAAGCCGATAGCCAGGCCGCCAAATGAGATCATCAGTGTGTAGGGTATCCCTTTAACAAGGAAGGGAATGGAGTTTATGGCTGCCTGCCAGTCAAACTGGAACTGGGATTCCACAGTGTGCGTCTCCGCAGGGGTTGGGGGTCAGAAGTTGCCGGGGCGAGAAGCCCCGGCACTACAAAAAGAAAGGGCCTGGGGCCTTCAGCCTTTACTTGCCTTCTGGCAGGGGGCCGAACCACTTTTCGTAGATGGTTTTGTAGGTTCCATCTTCTTTCATGCCGGCGATGGCGTCGTTAACTTCGTCTACCCATTCGCTGCCATCTTTCAGTGCGATGCCGTACTGCTGGCCTTCGTACAGCTTGCCAACGGTCTTGACTTTGCCTTCACCCTTGGTGCGAGCAAAGTAGCCGACGTTCGGGGCGTCATAGAACACAGCGTCTACTGCGCCGGACATCAATGCCATGTACATGTCAGCACTGCCCGGATACGGCGTTACACCGTCGTTTTTGTCGAGGTTTTTCTTGAGGTAATCGTAACTGGTGCTGCCAATCTTGGAGCCGATTTTCAAGCCTTCAAGGTTGGATACATCTTTTACTTCGTTGTTGTCGTTACGAATCAGAATCCTCAGGCCGGAATCGTAGTACGGATCAGAGAAATCAACGATTTTCTCGCGCGCGTCGGTGATGGTGATGCCGGCAATGGCGATATCCACGTTGCCTGTTTGCAAGGCCGGGATAATGCCGTTGAAGTCCATCGTGTTAACGCTGTAATCAAAGCCCGCACGCTTGGCGACTTCGGCGATGATTTCCATGTCGAAACCGATCATCTCTCCGGTTTCCTGATCCAGCATTTCGAACGGAACAAAGCTGGGATCGGTTGCCACTCGCAGGGTTTCAGCGCTCACGGTACCGGCAGCCAAGGTAAGTGCCAGGCCAGTACCCAGTGTTTTCAGCCATTTCGTGCTCATGCTTTCTCCTTTATCTTTCTTATGAGGCTCCGATTGCCCGGTAAGGCAGTCCGGGAGGTCCACTGGCGGTGACCGTGACCCCGGGGAGCATTAGTGGAACTGCCTAACGTATACTTTAGACTATTACTCAGATGAGCACATAAAATCAAATGGTTGGGGTGATACCCACTCAAAACGCAATCTTCTCCCGCTCACTGATCCCAAGGTTCTTCCAGATGTTGATACTGGGCTCGGCCTGGTTCAACGTGTAGAAGTGCAATCCCGGAGCACCGGCTTTCAACAGCCTTTCGCACATGTCTGTGATCACTTCTTCGCCGAACTTGCGGATACTCTCTTTATCATCGCCATAAGCTTCAAGCTGCTTGCGAATCCAGCGCGGTATTTCTGCGCCGCACATATCCGAAAACCGCACCAGGCTGGAAAAGTTTACGATGGGCATAATGCCCGGCACCACCGGAATGGTCACTCCGAGCTTTTCCAACCGGTCGATGAAGTAAAAGTAGCTGTCTGCGTTGAAGAAATACTGGGTAATGGCGCTGTTGGCACCGGCTTCCACCTTGCGGGCGAAGTTCTTCAGGTCGTCTTCAGCGCTGCGAGCCTGGGGATGAAATTCTGGGTAGGCTGCTACTTCCAGATTGAAGTGATCGCCGCTGTGCTCACGGATGAACGCAATCAGCTCGTTGGCGTAACGCATCTCACCGGCCGCACCCATGCCCGAGGGCATGTCGCCCCGAAGGGCAACAATCCGGTTGATACCGTTCTCTTTGTACAGATCCAGCAGTTCCGCGATCTCTTCCCGCGTGCCGCCGACGCAGGAGAGGTGTGGCGCAGTGGAAATGCCCTGCTGGTGCAGGTTGAGGACGGTTTCAATGGTGCGATCCCGGGTGGAACCGCCCGCGCCGAAGGTGACCGAGAAAAAATCCGGATTCACCCCGGCAAGCTGATCACGCACCACCTGAAGTTTTTCCTTGCCTTGATCAGTCTTGGGCGGGAAAAACTCGAAGCTGAAGCGCCGTTTGAACTGTTTCTGGGATTGCATCTTGTTACCCGATCAGTACTTGTAGCTTTCTGGCTTGTACGGGCCTTCGACCGGTACACCGATGTATTGCGCCTGCTCCGGGGTCATCCTGGTGATCACGCCACCAAACCCTTCCACCATGGCACGGGCCACTTCTTCGTCGAGGTGCTTGGGCAGAACCTGCACATACACGCCCTTCGCGCGGGCCTCTTCCGGCAGGTCTGCGAACTTGCGCTCGAACAGGTACATCTGTGCCAGAACCTGGTTGGCAAAGGAGCCGTCCATAATCCGTGAAGGGTGACCGGTGGCGTTGCCCAGATTCACCAGACGGCCTTCGGAAAGGAGGATCAGGTGATCGTTAACGGCTTTGTCGCGATAGATCACGTGAACCTGGGGCTTAACCTCGTCCCATTCCCAGTTCTTACGCATAAAGGCGGTATCGATTTCGTTATCAAAGTGGCCGATGTTGCACACAACCGCGCCGTTCTTCAGCGCTTTGAGCATGTTCGAATCGCACACGTTCATGTTGCCGGTGGTGGTCACCAGAATGTCGGTGTTCTGCAACAGGGCGCGGTCTACCGATGCCTCAGTGCCGCTGTTTACGCCATTGAGATAAGGCGAAACCACTTCGTAGCCGTCCATGCAGGCCTGCATGGCACAGATGGGATCGGCTTCAGTGACTTTTACAATCATGCCTTCCTGGCGCAGGGAAGCCGCGGAGCCTTTGCCCACATCGCCATAACCAATCACCAGCGCTTTTTTGCCGGCCATCAGGTGGTCGGTGCCGCGCTTGATAGCATCGTTAAGGCTGTGGCGACAACCGTATTTGTTGTCGTTCTTGGCCTTGGTTACGGCATCGTTTACGTTGATCGCCGGAACTTTCAAAACACCATCCCGCAGCATTTCCTGCAGGCGGTGAACGCCCGTGGTGGTTTCTTCGGTTACGCCGTGGCACTTGGCCAGAATGTCCGGATATTTTTCGTGCAGCAGGGCGGTCAGATCGCCGCCGTCGTCCAGGATCATGTTGGGTTCCCAGCCTTCAACGTCTGCGCCGATGGTGCGCTCGAGGCACCAGTCGTATTCTTCGTCGGTTTCGCCTTTCCAGGCAAACACCGGAATGTTGCCAGCAGCGATGGCGGCCGCCGCCTGATCCTGTGTGGAGAAGATGTTGCAGGATGACCAGCGAACATCTGCGCCCAGCTCGATCAGCGTTTCGATCAGCACGGCGGTCTGAATGGTCATGTGGATGCAGCCCATCACATTGGCGCCTTTCAGCGGCTGCTCTATTTTGTACTTCTCACGCAAGGCCATAAGAGCCGGCATTTCGCCTTCCGCGATATTGATTTCCTTGCGACCCCAGCCGGCCAGGGAAATGTCGCGTACTTTAAAGTCTTCGAAGTTACTCATTGATGTTCTCCGGTTAATTCGATTTTGGCGCTTGAGATCATCAATACGCCTGAAAATTGTTTAGATGCCAGCGTCGTCTTTCAAAGTGGCTGCGCGATCTGTCTTTTCCCACGGGAACGTTGTGAAGGTTTTGCCGCCAACGGTCACTTCACGGGGCTCGCGGCCGAAGTGGCCGTAAGCAGCCGTGGCCCGGTACATTGGGTGCAGCAAATCGAGCATGTTGGTGATGGCATAAGGGCGCAGATCAAAGTGCCGGCGTATCAGTTCAATGATCTTGTCGTCGCCAATTTTGCCGGTGCCGAAAGTGTTCACCGAGATGGACGTAGGCTGTGCCACACCGATGGCGTAGGACACCTGAATCTCGCACTTGTCGGCCAGGCCAGCGGCCACGATGTTCTTGGCCACGTAGCGGCCTGCGTAGGCGGCAGAACGGTCAACTTTCGACGGGTCTTTGCCAGAGAAAGCGCCGCCGCCGTGGCGGGCCATGCCGCCGTAGGTGTCTACAATAATCTTGCGGCCAGTCAGGCCACAGTCGCCAACCGGGCCGCCGATCACAAACTTGCCGGTAGGGTTGATGTGGAACTGGGTGCCTTTGTGCAGAAGCTCTGCCGGCAGCACATTTTTAACCACCAGCTCCATAAGGGCTTCTTTCAGATCCGTCTGGGTAACGTCGGGATCGTGCTGGGTAGAGAGCACAACCGCATCAATGCCCACAACCTTGCCGTTCTCATAGCGGCAGGTTACCTGGCTTTTTGCGTCCGGGCGTAGCCAGGGCAGCACGCCGTTTTTGCGGGCCTCTGCCTGGCGCTCTACCAAACGGTGGGCGAAGGTGATCGGCGCGGGCATCAGCACTTCGGTTTCGTTGCTGGCGTAGCCGAACATCAGGCCCTGGTCGCCGGCGCCCTGATCTTCCGGTTTCTGGCGATCAACGCCCTGGGCAATGTCTACCGACTGTTTGCCAATAATGTTGATAATGCCGCAGGTGTCGCCGTCGAAGCCAACGTCTGATGAGGTATAGCCAACGTCTTTGATCACACCGCGAACCAGGTCTTCCAGATCCACCCATGCGCTGGTGCTGATTTCACCGCCCACAATGGCCACACCGGTTTTCACCATGGTTTCGCAGGCCACGCGGGCGTGCGGATCGGATGTCAGGATGGAATCCAGAACGGCATCGGAAATCTGGTCGGCCAGTTTGTCCGGATGGCCTTCAGAGACCGATTCGGAGGTGAAGACGTTGTAGTCAGACATAGCGTTGCTCCTCTGTGAGCGGTTGAAATCTTGTCGGTTGTGCTGTAAGTATTATTACTTACAACAATATCAAAGTTTTTGAATATTCCCGGCGCGCGTTGGTAGCCGCGCTGGTAGCCCAAGGTTTGCTCAATTCATTGGCAGTTGGGTTTTCCAGAACTCCCTTACCTGAATCTGGAACCCGTTGCGCAGCCCGATAAACAGCTGTTCGCCAGCTCGAAGGCCGGCTGCCGCAGCCCAGGCGGTGAGTTCTTCCGGCTCAAAGCCCAGCCAGAGATCGCCGCAGTTTTCCTTCGCCCAGTTTTGGTCGTGCCGGCACAGGTCGCTGACCACCAGGCATCCGCCGTTATTCATCAGCGCGGCTGCATCCAGAAAAATGTCTGCCGGGCTGGGTACGTGGTGCAGCACCATATTGGCCACTACCAGATCAAATGCACCTCCGCGGGCAAGCAGCGTGTCGGTTACGCCTTCAATCAGATCAATGTTGTTCAGGCCCTCGTCAATGCAGGTGCGCGTTGCCTTCGCAAGCATGTCCCGGCTGTTATCCAGCGCCACAACGTGCTCGCAAAGCTCAGACAGCACCGGAAGGAAACCGCCTTCGCCCGGGCCAATTTCCAGCGCCGTTTGCCACCGGCTTTTGCGAGTGCGCTTGCGAATCATGTCCGCTACCGGCTTTGCGTAAAGATCAAACGCGGCAATCAGTTCCTGCTGCTCCCGGAACTGCTCCGAATGCCGGGAGAAAAACGCCTGCGACTGACCGGCCCGCTGGTTGCGTATGGATTCAATTTTTTCCTGCAACTGCCCGGGCAAGGGCGCGCGATCGACCGCTTCAAAAATTTGACGAATGGTCAGGTCGGTAGGTTTGTCGTTGTCCAGATGCAGCGGGCGCCGGTAAAAAATCGCGTTGCCTTCACGCTGCGGCTCCACCAGCCCGGCTTTGTGCATCACCTTCAAATGATGGCTCATGCCAGACTGGCGCATATCGAACAGATGGCTCAACTCCAGCACGCCAAACGTATCGCGCCTCAGCACACGCAGTATCTCCAGCCGCAACGGGTCGCCGCTTGCCTTGAAGATCGGGGCAAGGACATCCACGGAGGATAGGGGGTTAGCGTGCGCGTTCAGGGTTGTCATGGTTGCGAAGTGTAAGGGGGTTTGAGTGCTCAATCAACATCTATATCAAAATATTTTGATATAGAATTATCATTCTTTGAAATCAATCCCTTTCGCCAATCGGCCCCGGGATATTCAAACAGAAGCGGCACGTCGATTTGCCCCGGCACACCCTAATCGGTGAAAATACGCGCCTTAATTTTGAGCAGCTTTTTACCGCCCCGTTAAAAGCTTTGTATCGCCTTTATTTTGCTGAAAAAACACTGGAGAAACGTCAATGCCCGCTCGTAAAGATCTCGCCAACGCCGTCCGCGCGCTGAGCATGGATGCGGTTCAGAAAGCCAAATCCGGCCACCCGGGCGCGCCCATGGGTATGGCGGATATCGCCGAGGTGCTTTGGAATGACTATTTAAGCCACAACCCGGCTAACCCGCAGTGGGCCAACCGCGACCGTTTCATGCTTTCTAACGGCCACGGCTCCATGCTGCAATACTCATTGCTGCACCTGAGCGGTTACGACGTTTCCATTGAAGACATCAAGAATTTCCGGCAGTTGCACTCCAAAACACCGGGCCACCCGGAATACGGCTACACCCCGGGTGTCGAAACCACCACCGGCCCCCTGGGGCAGGGCATGGCCAACGCGGTGGGTTTTGCACTGGCTGAGAAAACGCTGGCGGCACAGTTCAATCGCCCCGGCCACGATGTGGTTGATCACTACACCTACGCCTTTCTGGGCGATGGTTGCCTGATGGAGGGCATCTCCCACGAAGTGTCTTCCCTGGCGGGCACTCTGGGCCTGGGCAAGCTGATCATGTTCTACGACGACAACGGCATCTCTATTGATGGCGAAGTTGAAGGCTGGTTCACCGACAACACCCCCCAGCGTTTTGAAGCCTACGGCTGGCAGGTGATTGCCAACGTAGACGGCCATAACTCAGACGCCATCCGTGCCGCTATTGAAGCCGGCCGCGCCAATACCGAACAGCCCACACTGATCTGCTGCAAAACCGTGATCGGTTTTGGCTCACCCAACAAGCAGGGCAAAGAAGACGCCCACGGCGCGCCACTGGGCGACGATGAAATTGTTCTCACCCGCAAGGCACTTGGCTGGTCTCACGGCCCGTTTGAGATTCCAGACGATATTTACCAAGCCTGGAACGCCAAAGAAAAAGGCGCCAGCGCTGAAAACGACTGGAACGGCACCTTTGCAGCCTATGAAAAAGCCGAGCCGGAACTGGCCGCTGAGCTGAAGCGCCGCATGGCCGGTGATTTGCCCGCCGACTTCTCCGAAAAAGCCCAAGCGTACATTCAGGAATGTCAGGACAAGAGCGAGACCATCGCCAGCCGCAAGGCGTCCCAGAACACCCTGAACGCCTACGGCCCGTTGCTGCCAGAATTGCTGGGCGGCTCTGCTGACCTGGCCGGTTCTAACCTCACCATCTGGAGCGACACTAAAGGCATAACCAAAGACGACGCCAGCGGCAACTACATCTATTACGGCGTGCGCGAGTTCGGCATGGCGGCCATCATGAACGGCATCGCCCTGCACGGCGGGTTCGTGCCCTACGGCGCCACCTTCCTGATCTTCATGGAATATTGCCGCAACGCCGTGCGCATGGCTGCCCTGATGAAGCAGCGCACCATTTACGTATTCACCCACGATTCCATTGGCCTGGGCGAAGACGGCCCTACACACCAGCCAATCGAACAGCTTGCGAGCCTGCGCACCACGCCGAATATGAGCACCTGGCGCCCGGCCGACGCGGTAGAATCTGCCGTGGCCTGGAAGTCTGCTCTTGAGCGCACAGACGGCCCAACCGCGCTGATTTTCTCCCGCCAGGGCTTGCCGGCCCAGGCCCGTGACGCGCAGCAACTGGCCGATGTTGCCAAAGGTGCCTACGTGCTGTCTGACAGCGAAGGCGAGCCAGATCTCATCTTGATTGCCACCGGTTCTGAGGTTGGGTTGGCGCAGGACAGCGCCGCCAAGTTGCGCGAGAAGGGCAGCAAAGTGCGCGTGGTGTCTATGCCTTCTACCGACGTATTCGACGCCCAGAGCGCCGAGTATAAGCAGCAGGTGTTACC
>NZ_DRGY01000042.1 GCF_011049865.1 Marinobacter antarcticus
CCCACGACGACTTCTCCGGCGCTGGGTCGCTCCATCACCATGACGAGTTTCAACAAGGTGCTTTTGCCCGCACCCGAGTGCCCGGTCAGAAACGCCAACTCACCGCGATCCAGATGAAAATTCACCTGACGCAGCGCAGTGTGTTCGCTGTCGTACCGTTTGGTAACCTGGCGAAATTCGATCATGACGGGCTACTGCTCCACGTAATCGGGTTATTCAGCAAACTATTCAACAACTTATTCAGCAAACAGGGCGTCCACGAACGTTTCAGCATCGAAGGTACGCAGATCATCAACCTGCTCGCCCACGCCGATATAACGAATAGGAAGCTGCAACTGACGGGCGATGGCGAACACAATACCGCCTTTGGCTGTGCCGTCCAGTTTCGTTAAGGTAATGCCGCTTACGCCAACAACCTTCTGGAACACCTGGGCCTGGCTCAGGGCGTTCTGCCCGGTGCCGGCGTCCAGCACCAGCATCACTTCGTGGGGAGCTGTGTCGTCCAGTTTTTTCATTACCCGGACAACCTTTTCCAATTCACCCATCAGGTTGTCTTTGTTTTGCAGCCGGCCCGCCGTATCGGCAATCACCACGTCCATGCCGCGGGATTTGCCAGACTGAATCGCGTCAAAGATAACCGAGGCGCTGTCAGCACCCGTGTGCTGAGCCACAACGGGAACGTTGTTGCGCTCACCCCATACCTGCAACTGCTCGACGGCCGCAGCGCGGAAGGTGTCACCGGCCGCCAACATGACCGACTTGCCTTCGTTCTGAAATTTTTTGGTGAGCTTGCCAATGGTGGTGGTTTTGCCTACGCCATTCACGCCAACCATCAGGATAACGTAGGGCTTTTTCGCTGAATCAATCGTCAGTGGTTTGGTGACGTCTTTGAGCAGGCCTTGCAGTTCTTCACGCAACGCCTTACGCAGTGCTTCGCCATCCTTGAGTTGATTACGTTTGAGCTTATCGGTGAGAGACTCAATAATCTCTGACGTGGCCGTCACGCCCACATCCGCCATCAACAAAGTGGTCTCAATTTCTTCCAAAAGCTCTTCGTCAATTTTCTTACCCGCGGAGAACATATCCGCCATACCGCCGGTCAGGCTTGCACGGGTTTTTCCGAGGCCCTGCTTTATACGCTCAAAAACACTGACCTGGGGCGCGGGTTCAGGCTCTGGTGCCGGCTCGGGTTCTGCCACCACCTCTGGCTCAACGGCGGCCGGTATTTCAACGGCTTCTTCAGGGGCGGGGGCGGGGTCGGGGGCTGTTTCTGTGGCTTCCTTCCCAACCGGCGTCGCAGGCGCAGGGCCTTTCACAGCCTCCGGTTTGCGCTGGGGCACAGGTTTTGGCCGCGGGATACGACGGCGGTTGCTGGCAATATCCAGAACAAATACGAGCACAAGAAAGGCCAGAAGGCCGACTGAAATCCACTCTGCCATCATAAAGTCATACCGTCAGTCTGAATGGGCGGGATAAATAAAGCGGGTATTCTAGCAGACTGGCCCCGGGAAGTGAGGATCTCGTGGATTATCATAGAAGGCGAAATTTCCGCTAAGATGCGCCACACACAAAGAACGTAACCCGCTTTCGGAGCATACGGCATGACCCGCAGAAAACCCGCAGGACCGCGCCTTTCAAACAAGCCTTCTAAAGGCGCGACCGCAAAACAGACGGCGATGGGTGAACTGCGTATTATTGGTGGTGAATGGCGCAGCCGAAAGCTACGTTTTCCTGACGTTGGCGGCGTGCGCCCGACTCCGGCCCGCACGCGGGAGACCCTGTTTAACTGGCTAGCGTTTCACCTGGCAGGAAGCGACTGTCTGGATTTGTTTGCCGGCTCAGGCGCACTGGGTCTGGAAGCACTTTCCAGAGGCGCAGCCCACGCTACTCTCATTGATAACAACGCTGCCTTGGCAACCGCGCTGCGGGACAATCTTCGCCTGCTCGGCTCGGGCTCGGGCTCGGGCACCGTGGTGTGCACGGGCTCGGATGCCTACCTCAGTCAGCGAACGCGGCAACCGTACGATATTATTTTCATGGACCCACCGTTCCGGCAGGACTGGCTGACCACGTTGTTCCCGCTGCTGGAGATCCAAGGCTGGTTAAAACCTGGAGGCTGGGTTTATGTGGAACATGAGAGTGACATCGAGGCGCCGGCTGCACCCGCCAATTGGCAGCTGCATCGCCAGAAAACAGCCGGGCAGGTCACTTACTGCCTGTACCGGGTGTCTCACGCCGCCGGGCGCAGTGAATAGGCCCGCAGGTGCGCCGCAAAATCTTCGAGATATCGAATACCGCTGGCCTCTGCCTCTTTGCACCACTCCATCAGAGCCTGCAGTTTGTCCTGGGGCTTAAGCCCACGTTGGCGCCAGAGAGCCTGCAACTCATGGCTCTTCTCATAAATCTGGCGCAACACTGCGTTGCTCTCCAGAACAAATTCCAACGTTTCCTTTTCCTTTGGCTTGATCAACGTCACTTCCCGAGAGAGCAACTGTTTGAGCTTGCGATATCGGGGACGAACCTCATCATCTATCAGGCTTTTTTGCTGGCGCAAAACCGGTTCCGTTACCCGCTTGCGATACTGCCGCATAATGTCAAAACGGTTGTTGGCTATCGCCTGCACGGTTTCCACATTCATATCCTGCTTGCCCGGCACATGGTGGGCAATCGGACGATACCCTTTGGGCTTGGCAAGGCCGAACAGCTGGAACAGACGGATGTAGCCCCAGCCAATATCCACTTCGTACCAGCGCCGCGAAAGTTTTGACGAATTGGGGTAGGTATGATGGTTGTTGTGCAGTTCTTCACCGCCAATCAAAACACCAAGCGGAGAAATATTGCGGGCGTTGTCCGCACACTCAAAATTCCGATAGCCCATCCAGTGGCCAATGCCGTTCACTACGCCGGCCGCCCAGAAAGGTATCCAGGCCATCTGAACCGCCCAGATCCAGATGCCGTGCACGCCAAATAGCGCCAAATCAATCACCGCCATCAGCACGATGCCCAGCATCCTGTAATGGCTGTAAACGTTGCGCTCAACCCAATCTTCAGGGGTACGCTGGCCGTAACGCTCAAGGTTCTCCGCTGTTGCCGCTGAAGCATAAAGCTCGGCGCCCTCAAACAGAACTTTCCGTATTCCGAGCACCACTGGGCTGTGCGGATCATCTGCCGTCTCGCATTTAGCGTGATGCTTACGGTGGATCGCAGTCCATTCTTTGGTATTCTGCGCTGTGGTCAGCCATAACCAGAAGCGGAAAAAATGCTTCAGTGCAGGGTGCATATCCAGTGAGTTGTGAGCTGAATGACGGTGCAGGTAAAGCGTTACACCGATAATTGTGATGTGGGTCATACCCAACACAACAAGAATTAGCTGCATCACCGAAAGGTCAAGGAGACCGTTAAACCACATAGTTAATCCTCAAATCAAAATTCACAGCGTCCATAAGTGCGCCAATGCACCTACTTTAGCGTACACGTGTTAGCCATAACAACTGCCTTTGAAGGCGAATTTATTGCGATCTACACGTGCGCTGCGCCAAGCCCCTAAAAACTTAATCGGAGACCGGCTGCGTGCCAGAGCTACCCGAAGTTGAAACAACACGGCGCGGCATTGCGCCTCACTGCGAAGGACAAACCATCGCCCGGATAACGGTGCGCAATGGCCGTTTACGCTGGCCAGTGCCCGAGGATATTGCCGCGCACATGGAGGGGCGCATTATCCGAACGGTGGATCGGCGCGCAAAATACCTGTTCCTCAACCTGGACCATGGCACCGCCATCATTCATCTGGGCATGTCTGGCAGCCTTCGCGTCATCACCGACAATTCGACGCCATCGACACACGACCACATTGACCTTGTGTTGAATTCCGGCGTTATTCTGCGATTCAACGATCCTCGCCGTTTTGGCTGCTGGCTATGGTCTGACTCTGCCGCAACCCACCCGTTAATTGCCAATCTGGGCCCGGAGCCATTATCAGCAGATTTCAGCGGCGGAATGCTGTTCCGGTTATCCCGAAGCAAAAGCACGCCGGTGAAATCCTTCATTATGGACGGCCATGTGGTTGTCGGTGTCGGAAACATCTACGCCAACGAAGCCCTTTTCAAAGCCGGCATTCACCCTCGGCGCAAGGCCGGGCGCATCAGCCTGGACCGCTACCATCGCCTTGTGGAAGCCATCCGGGAAATCCTGAGCGCCGCCATTTTGATGGGCGGCACCACGCTGCGGGATTTCGTCAACAGCGATGGCAAACCGGGCTATTTCGCCCAGTCTTTGCTGGTCTATGGCCGCACCGGAGAGCCTTGTTGTGAGTGCGCAACACCGTTGAAAGAAATCCGCATGAACGGTCGATCTACGGTGTACTGCACCCGGTGCCAAAGATAGATTCGTGCAACACCCGGCCGAAACCGTGCTGAACCGCACAATTTGCTACGAAAATTCGTTTGAAAATACGTAAATATGATTCATAGTTAACAGAGGATTAATGCCCGAAGGTTACAATACGGTTCGATGCACCCAACACGAACCCGGTACTGGCCTCGAACAATCCGGTACCAACGGGCCCCAAAAAGTTCAGGAGACAGACTAATGACCCGCACTATTTCACGCACCCTGATGGCCACTTTGGCGGCCTGCCTGCTGGCTTTTTCATCCGTAGGCCACGCACGTGTCATTGAGGAAAGCCCGTCAGCGCTGGCCATGGCAGGTGATGCAGTGTTTGTGCGCCCAGTGCTACTGGCCACTACCATTGTGGGAAGCGTTGTGTACCTGGTGTCCCTGCCGTTCTCTTTGCTCGGTGGCAACGCGGAAGAAGCAGGCGAAGTTCTGGTTGTGGGTCCGGCGAAAGCAACCTTTGTACGCTGCCTGGGTTGTACTACGTCAGGCCGAAAAGCACCAACGGTAGAACAGACCGGCAACTGAGCCTCATCGCCACGTCGTTTCTGGCACATCGTTGCAGGCAAACTGTTTCAGAACAGTATCCGTAACATCCCCGCTTGCCTCAAACGCGAATCTGGGACAGCCTGACGAAAACTTCTCAGGCTGCTTTGTTTTATGATCGACTGGACGTCCCTCGAAACCGTGTTCCTGGACATGGACGGAACACTGCTTGATCTGCACTTCGACAACCATTTCTGGTTAGAACACCTGCCCCTGCGCTATGCCGAGCAACGCAACCTGAACCCGGTTGAAGCCAAAGAGCAGCTAATCAGCATGATCATGGCTGAACGAGGCACGCTCAATTGGTATTGCACCGACTACTGGAGCGAGCGCCTCGCCATCGACATCACCGGCCTGAAGGCCGAAGTAGGTGACCGCATAGGTTACCGCCCCCACGTGGCAAACTTTCTTCAGGCGCTCAAAGACACCGGGCTGCAGTCCGTGATTGTAACCAACTGCCACCCCGACCCGCTGGAACTCAAGCTGCAACTTACGGGCCTCGACAGCCTTGTGGATGGCATTGTTTCGAGCCACCAATTGGGCAAACCCAAGGAAGACATCGGTTTCTGGAAGGATCTGCAGCAACTGGCGCCTTACACGGCCGCCACAACGCTGATGATCGATGACAGCTTTCCGGTACTGGAAAGCGCCCGGTCCGCCGGCATTGCTCAGTGCCTGGGCATTCTCGCCCCTGACAGTAAGCAGGCTGCCCGGCAAACACATCCCGAGATACCCTGCGTTCATCACTTCGATGAAATCCTGGCATCCATCCACCAGCAAAGACCCTCCAACCAGAAAAGCCCCCTGCCATCTGCAGGCTGAGGGCGTTATAATCCCGGCATACGCCCATCAGGTGAGGAGACATGGCGGCATCCACTTCGGACGATCAACGGGTAAGACTCGATAAATGGCTCTGGGCTGCGCGCTTCTACAAAACTCGCGCCCTGGCCAAAGCCGCAGTTGAAGGCGGCAAAGTTCACTACAACAGTCAGCGTTGCAAGCCGGGCCGACTGGTAGAGCTAGGCGCTGCGGTCACCCTGCGCCTTGGCTTCCTGGAAAAGATGGTGATTGTAGACGAGCTCAGCGAGCACCGACGCAGCGCGCCCGAAGCTCAAACGCTCTATCATGAAACCGAAGACAGCGTAAAAAAGCGGGAAGATCTCTCGTGGCAGCGCAAAACCATGCAAGCGGCTCAACTGCCACCCGCCCGGCGGCCATCCAAGAAAGATCGCCGCAATATTCAACGATTCCGTGACCAGAATGGCCTCTGAACCCGATAGTCCTGCTCTGTGATTCCGGCATTTATCGTTTTACGTTTTGCATCAAGCACCCAGTTTTCAGGAGAACCAGCATGGCATCCCGCGACCAGTTCCAACGTTTTATATTTGAGCACAGCCAGGTGCGCGGAGCCTGGGTAAAGCTTGACGAGAGCTTCCAGGAAATTACCAACCAGGCGCCCTATCCAGAGTCCATTCGCGGTCTGCTTGGCGAAGCGCTTGTGGCCAGTATCGTTATGAGCAGCAGTCTGAAATTTGAAGGTACCTTGTCTATTCAGGCCCAGGGCAAAGGCCCGCTGCGAACGCTGATGGCGGAATGCAGTCACGACCGGAAAATTCGCGGCCTGGCGCGGTTTGATGAACACGCGGTCAGCGAGGAGAGTTTTCACAACCTGCTGGGCGAAGGGCGCATGGCCATCACCATTACGCCGCAGCAGGGCAATCGCTATCAGGGCGTGGTTCCCCGTGAACGAGACAGCCTGGCGGGATGCCTTGAGGAGTACTTTGAACGTTCCGAGCAAATTCCCACCAGCCTGTTCCTGTTTTCCAGTGAACATGGCGCCGCCGGCCTGATGCTTCAACGCCTACCCGGGGCCACAGAACAGGACGACGAACTCTGGGAGAGGGTTAACCATTTGGCGCGCACCGTGAAAGCGGACGAACTGCTGGAGCTGGACAGCGAAACCCTGCTGCATCGTTTGTTCCATGAAGAAACCGTGCGACTTTTTGACGCCGAGAACGTAGCGTTCCAGTGCAACTGCTCCGAGGAGCGAACTCGCAACGCACTCGAGGCCATTGGCAAAGACGAATGCTACAGCATACTGGAGGAACGGGGCGCCATAGACATGGACTGCCAATTCTGCCACGCGCACTATCGCTTCGATAGGAATGATATTGATCATCTTTTCGCTGGCCATACGCTACACTAGCAGTGGTTACAGATTCATCCGGAAGCCTGCGTTCATATGGCCTTCGGAGAAGTCGTTTTTAACCGGCGCCTCTGATAAAGGAGAGCGCCTGAACTGACGTGGTTGCTCAGTTTACCGTCAATTTGGGGGGCGGCCTGAGTAATCACCAAGACATCCGAGGGCGAGGTCTAAGTGAGCAACACTTATAATGATCTAAGTACAGCAAGGCTGGTTGAGCAGGCACTGGCACGTAACGAAGGCGAACTTGCCGCCAACGGTTCACTGGTTGTAAAAACCGGTAATCGTACCGGCCGGTCTCCTATGGATCGCTACATTGTGGAAGAGCCGAGCACGTCTGACGACATCCATTGGGGGCCCATTAACCGGCCGTTTGAAGCGGATAAGTTTGACGCCCTGTGGGATCGTGTAGAAGCCTATATTGCTGAGAAAGATCGCTTTGTTTCACTGGTTCATGTGGGCTCCGATCCAGAGCACTACTTGCCCGTCAAAATGACCACCGAGACCGCCTGGCAAAATCTGTTCGGCCGCAACCTGTTCATTCGTCCGGAAAACTACAACCAGGCTGACAAACAGGAATGGCAGATTCTGAACGCCGCCAACTTTGAATGCGTTCCGGAACGTGACGGCACCAACAGCGATGGCTGTGTCATTATTAACTTTGCCCGCCGCAAAGTGCTTTTAGCCGGCATGCACTACGCCGGTGAGATGAAAAAAGCCATGTTCTCCGTGCAAAACTTTCTACTGCCGGAAAAAGACGTACTGCCGATGCACTGCTCGGCAAACGTTGGTGAAGACGGCGAGACCTGCCTGTTCTTTGGTCTTTCCGGCACCGGCAAAACCACCCTTTCCGCTGATCCGCACCGCTTCCTGATTGGCGACGACGAACACGGCTGGGGCCCCGGCACCGTTTTTAACATCGAAGGCGGCTGCTACGCCAAGTGCATTGATCTGAGCAAAAAGAACGAGCCCATAATCTGGGATGCTATCCGTTTTGGCGCTATTGTTGAGAACGTCACCATTGATCCCGAAACCCGTGAGCCGGATTACAACGACGTTTCTCTGACCGAAAACTCCCGTTGCGCCTACCCTCTCGAACACATAGAGAAACGCGTTCCTGAAAACCGCGCCGGCGAGCCAACTCACGTTGTGTTCCTGACGTGTGACATGACGGGCGTTTTGCCCCCCGTGTCTATTTTGAGCCGTGAAGGCGCTGCGTATCACTTTCTGAGCGGCTACACAGCTCTGGTTGGATCCACGGAAATGGGCTCATCGTCCAAGCTGAAATCCACGTTCTCCACCTGCTTCGGGGCGCCATTCTTCCCGCGGCCGGCCGGTGTATACGCCGAGCTGCTGATGAAGCGCATTGACGAGTACGGCAGCAAAGTCTTCCTGGTTAACACAGGTTGGACCGGCGGTGCTCACGGCCAGGGTTCTCGCTTCAGTATCCCGACGACCCGCGCCATCATCGGTGCGATTCAGAACGGCAATCTGGACGATGTTGAAACCGAGCACCTGCCCACCCTGAATGTAAACGTTCCCAAGCACGTGCCGGGCGTCGACAGCGAGCTGTTGAGCCCACGCAACACCTGGGCCAGCGCGGACGACTACGACAACAAAGCGGAAGAGCTGATCAGCCAGTTCGTCGAAAACTTCAAGAAATTTGATGTTTCCGACGCCATCGTGGAGGCCGGCCCGAAGCTCTGAGCTTGCCATTACTGCGCATCCTTTTGAAAGAGCGCCCTGCGGTAAGCAAGGCGCTCTTTTTTATGGTAGCGACAAGACCCTCACTGCGGTCTATACAAGTCATGGCGAAATCAACTGGCACCGTCCGATCAATAAAACGGCGCTTCAGCACCCTGTGTTGTCGGGTGGCTTTGGACTAGAGAATCGCCTAATCCCGGTTTTATGGCTATGATTATGCAGGAAACTGCGCACACGCGGCATTTAGCCGCGAATTTATGTGAGCAGGCGTTACGGAGGGAACAAGGTGACCGAAAACAGAAACGTAGCCGTCTTGTACGATGACAGAGTGCTTGCGCACTACCCTGACACCAACGTTGCCTTTCTGCCGGGCCGGCTCGATAAAC
>NZ_DRGY01000043.1 GCF_011049865.1 Marinobacter antarcticus
CCTGCAAGGCTTTGTGAAGTTGTTTCAGGCGAATATTGCGATCGGTCATAGTCAGTATTCCGGATGTCGATATTAACGGCGTATTTGTTTCAATGGCGCGAGATGATAGCAAAATGCCGGCGCCAGTCGTAGCGCCGTCTGTGGTTATTCTTTACTTGCGTCAAGAACTGGCCCGGGAAATTGTGGCACGGAAAGGCAAACCCAGGAAAGACCAACTAATTTACTAGGTCTTTCATGTTGCCGCAATCTCCACTAAAATGTACGTAAACTTATCACGGGTGGAAACAACATGGCTTTGGTTACTGTGACAGATCCCGCACGAGATTATCTCGCGCAACTTATTGAAAAGCAGGATGTGCAAGGCATGGGCGTTCGAATATTCGTAACGCAACCGGGCACGAAAAATGCCGAAACATGCCTTGCTTATTGCCCGCCCAATGAGATTGTTCTAACGGACGAACAGGTGGACCTGGAGAAGTTCACATTGTTCCTGGATCACAATTCCGTACCGTTTTTGGAAGAAGCGTACGTGGATTATTCCAAGGATCAAATGGGTGGACAGCTTACGATCAAGGCGCCGAACGCCAAAACGCCCCAAATCGATGATGACGCGCCGTTACCGGACCGGGTGAATTACATTCTCGCGTCTGAAATCAATCCCAATCTTGCGGCACATGGTGGCGAGGTTTCGCTGGTTGAGATTGTGGAAGAATCGGTTGCGATTTTGCGATTCGGTGGGGGCTGCCAAGGCTGTTCGGCAGTGAGCCTAACGCTGAAACAGGGTGTTGAATCAACCCTCAAAGAGCGAGTGCCAGAAATTACAGGCGTTCGCGATGTGACGGATCATACACAAACCGAAAATGCGTATTACCAGTAACGAGAAGGTTCTGGTTTCAAGGTTTGTCCCTGGGCGGCGAGCAATAACAACCCGGGGCTGACCATTTGCATTTTCGGGGTGCCACGTGATCGACGCCGCTCTTTTGTCAGTGCCAATCGTGGCCGCTGTAGCGGGCTGGGTAACTAACTGGCTTGCTATCCAGATGTCCTTTTATCCGGTCCATTTTGTGGGCAGCGGTATGTTTCGCTGGCAGGGCGCATTACCCCGCAAAGCAGAGACTATAGCCCACCTCTTTATCGATAAAACCCTTCGCCAATTCGGCAACCTGAACGCAGCTTACCAACAACTTGAACCCTACCGAATTGTCGAACAGATCGTTTCTCAGGTAACGCCACGCCTGGATGAATACATTGATGAAGCCATGTACAAAGCCCAGCCCGTGCTTTGGGACAATCTGCCTCCAATTTTACGTAAACGCATTTACCAGCGGGCCAAGGCGCAGTTGCCCAGCCTGATAGAAGCACTGGTGGACGATTTTGGCGACAACCTGGACGAGTTGGTCGACCTCAAGGCGCTGCTGAGCCATGAACTGACGCAGCATCCGGATTTAATGAACCGCCTGTTCAAACAGGCCGGTCCGCTTGAGCTGAAAGCGGTCGTCAATAGCGGTGCGCTCATCGGGGGAGCTCTGGGCTGTGTTCTTGCGTCGGCCTGGTGGTTTTATCCAACGAGCTGGCTTTTGCCAGCAGGCGGCCTTTTCATCGGTTTTATCACAAACTGGTTCGCCATCTCGTGGCTTTTCGCGCCACTAAAATCCCGCCGGTTTCTGTTTTGGAGCATTCAGGGTTTGTTTCTACGCCGCCAGCCTGAAATCAGCGACGTATGGGCGAAGCTTGTCTCTGAAGAGTTGTTAACGGTTGAGGCAGTGGCGAATGCCATGATCAACGGCAGTCGGGGCGATCGCACGCGCGCCATCATTCAGAAGCATCTGAGGCCTTTGCTGGACAGCTCACCACTGATGAAGCTTGGCGCTCAGTTAACGGTGGGCATGAGCGGTTACGTTGAGTTGAAAAAAGCCATGAACCAGCAAGCATTGATCGCTACCCATGATGTGTTCAACGATCCGGCCTTTAACAAGGATCGGGCACCGGTTATTGCCCGCGTCTTGTCGGGGCAAACGCAGGCGCTGCGCCCGGCGGAGTTTCAAGACATTCTTCGCTCCGCGTTTCGAGAGGAAGCGGGCACATTGATGTTGATTGGCGGGCTACTGGGTGCGTTGGTTGGTGCTGCGCAATTTATTGCACTGACATACCCATAGGGTGAGCTTGTAAGCGAAGATCACTAAAGGCAGTTGGTTGGCCTGGGCAGCCCGGCAATTCGGCATGCTGTTTTTGCAGGTGTGCCGGGGAACAGTGTCATAAGATAAATACTGTTTCCCCTGGTGTCTCCCAACGCCTCCTTCACCGATTTAACAAACAATCGGTTTGAGGGCGGAGATACTTCATGTGTTTTGTAAAATAAGCGCAAAAACTCAATGATTTCCCAGTGTTTTTCATTAAGCTTTATCCCGTCGTCCGCGGCAATTATCGACGCAGCGGCGGGTGTCCACTCGTTTGCGTTTACCACAAAACCTTCATTATTTCTGGCAGGCATTGTTGGACTGTTCATGGGTCACCAACTGATTACGGTTTGGGCCTGGGCCGTCAGATCAACCATGGCAGGGAAGTCCACCTGCGTGACGCCGTCGGGGCACTGGCCAAGGCCGCGCGCTAACGCATCCGGTGCCAAGACAAACACAGGAACGTCTATTTCAGGATGTTGCTGAGTCGCAAGCGCTAAGACAGCGCTCTCAGTGAAAAGCAGCGCGTCTCCTGGCCTGAGCGCATCCATGCACTGCAACGAGCGCGCATGGCCGGGCGTTTTATTCAGAATGTGAAGGGTATGAATGAGCGCCATAACGGTCCCCAGCTCTGCTTGAACGTTTGTGTGAATCAACCCGCAAAGGCGGCATGAGCGAACTGGTGCAGCAGTTCCGAGCTACTTTCGCACATCACGACACCCTCGATCATGTTGTCAAGCGTCAGCCCGTAGCGCCTGCAGGCAGCGGCATCTGCATACAAAGCCTCAACCCCGAAAATAGGGGCGGCGGAAAGATTCTTTGCCACGGATTTCTGCGCAATATCATTGGGTTGCTGGAATGCCCGCAACCAGTTAACGCCTGTGTCGGTAAACAGGATTGATACGGCCTGGTCGAATGCCGCCAGGGAAAAGGCCATGTCGAGTGCTTCACGCCCGACCCAGGTTCCATAAGGCGACTGGTCAATCATGATCAATGTGCTCACGCTCAATCTCCCGCGTGGAAATAAAGAACTCGTGACGATGCCACTGTGGCCTCTACCCACTCACCAAGCCCTGCAATTATAAAAGGCTCAAGAAGGTTGCTTGCCGGTAGCTCATAACGCTTTCGCTCAGCCTCGTTTACCAGTCCTCGCCTTAGCGCGGACGCGATACACGCAACGCCTGGGATTGCGTTATTCTTCAGAAAACCTGCCCATTCACTTGCCCAATGGGTTTCGTCTGAAGGTGGCGCACAGAGTGCGGAAGCGAGATGTACGCCGTCACCATAGAGAAATACTCGATCCACTGTGTGGCCGGCGGCAATCGCGGCTCTGGCAAATAGCAGAGCCGTTTGCGGAGCTTGGGAAGAGTAGGGTGCTCCGGTGATTACCAGCGTATAGTTTTGCAATGAGGTGGCGGCCATGGCTGCAGTTCTTACCTGAGGTGAAGTCAGTGTAGCTTGGAGCGAGTGTAACAATAGCAAAAACCCCGGCAAAGGCCGGGGTCTGCGTTAGTTCACCGTGCGCCATGCACCCGGAATACTAGTCGCCGGAGAAGGCGCCAATAATATGCAGCAGGCTCAAGAACAGGTTGTAGATGCTCAGGTACAAGCCCGTGGTGGCCATGATGTAGTTGGTTTCACCACCGTTCACAATGCGGCTTGTATCGTACAGAATGAAGCCAGACATCAGGAACACGATCGCAGCGCTAATGGCCAGGCTGATAGCGGTTATTTCAACGCCGAACATAGCCGCAACCATGGAGCCGAGGGCCGCTACCAACACAACAACCATGCCGGCAACCAACATGCCACGCATGAAACTGAAGTCTTTTTTGGTGGTCAATACATAACCGGACAGGGCGAAAAATACCACGCCCGTGCCGCCCAGCGCTTGCATGACGATCTGACCACCGTTAGAGAGTTGCAGGTAGTACAGCAGGATCGGGCCAAGAGAAAGACCCAGCAGGCCGGTGAAAGCAAACACGACGGCAATACCGGCAGAGCTGTTTGCGGTGCGCGGTAGCACAAACCAGATCAGAGCAAGCGCACCCAGGCTGCATACAAGGCTAGCGCCCTGGCTCAAGCCCATGGACATGGACACGCCCGCCATAACCGCACTGAATACGAGTGTCATGGCAAGCAGGGTGTAGGTGTTGCGCAAAACCTTAGTCGCTGACGCACTGATCGGTGCGGTCGCGGATCCGCGGGCAATCATGCCTCTGCGGTTCTGCTGAACATTGTACTGTCTGTTTTGCATTCTGATCTCCGGTTTTATCCAACTTGTTTGGTCAGTGGCGTCAGGCTCCGTGCCTGATGAGCGCCAATTACCTGTAACTACCTTCTATAGTAATGACGAATTCTGAACTTTCAATCATTTAGGACACGAAAAGGCGCTTCAGATTCCATTAAATACAGTTAATGTTCGAATGTATCACCGGTTTTGCGCGGGGCGTTGACAGCACAGGCAATTCCGGTATCATGCACACCGCTGTCGCTCGACAGCAATGGAAAAACGGTGGGCTGGCAGAGTGGCTTAATGCAGCGGTCTTGAAAACCGCCGTACGTTAGTAGCGTACCCGGGGTTCGAATCCCTGGCCCACCGCCATTTTTCCTTCAAATACAAGCAGTCGAGATAGTTTTGTAAGCAGTTAATATGTCTCTAAAGTTTTCGTATATTCCTTACAATATTCGGTTGGATATTCTTCTTCTAATTTTTCCGATTCCCTACCTTAATAATCACTTCTTTCTTCTTTGCCCTCAAACGGCCATCCGTTGTGCGCTTGTCACCGTGCAAAAGGCCATACGCGCCATACTGGAACCGATCTTCGACGGCTCAACCGGTATTGCGCGGGTTCATGAACTACTTCCTGGTGGCAAACGACACATGGATGATTACGCTTATCCGTCACAGTTCGCTCATTCCCACGAACCAAACAACCTGCTCGCTAGCATCTTCTTAGATCTCACGATTGAGAGGGGCACCAACGCTCTTTATTGGGGAGATTTCCGTTTCAGGCATATAATCGAGAATGACTTTCAAATAACAATACTTGTGATTATAATTGATAATAACATTAAGGTAGTCCTGTCGCCGCAAGGCGCCCACACTCTGTTCGAGGCCATGCAATGTCTCCTAGTGCTTTTTCACTTCGTCCACTGCTCAAAGCCATACGTTACGCAGCGCCCCTAGCGTGGCTGGGCGTGGTGCCCCTTAGCATGGCGCAAACCTCCGGCAGCGATACCGAATTACTCAGCCCGCTTGTTGTAACCGGCACTGCGCTGAAAGTGGAAGCGCCTATTATTGAAACGCCTCGTCCGGCTTCTGTCGTTACCCGCGATGAGCTGGAAGAGCGCAACGTACGGTCCCTTGATGAAAGCTTCCGCTATCGAGCGGGTGTCGTAACGGGGCAATATGGCAGTGATAACGATACCGACTGGTTTAAAGTGCGCGGCTATGACCAGTCGACGTATCAGGATGGTTTGCGTATATACCGAGCAGGTTACTACCAATGGTTACCGGAGCCTTATGGAATTGAGAGGGTAGAACTGTTGAAGGGCCCGGCCTCGGTTCTGTATGGCGAAGCGCCTCCTGGCGGCGTTATAAATGCGATCAGCAAGCGTCCCACGAAAGACCGCCGGGGAGAAATTGTTATTGAGGGTGGTACCAACAACCATCAGAAGGTTGGATTTGATAGTTCGGGCCCGGTCAACGACAGTAACGATGTACGCTACCGCCTGGTTGGCCTGTATCAAGACGCCGAGGGCGATATCGACAAGACCGAAAACAAGCGTTACTACGTGGCTCCCAGCCTCGAGTGGGACATCAGCGACCAAACTACGCTGACTGTTTTGGGCAACTTCCAGAAAGACGACGCGGTGCCGTACAACGGCTTCAAATTGCCCTATGGCACTATCGAGAACACGCCGTTTGGCAAAGTCGATCCTGCAGTGTATTACGGTGAGCCCGACTACGATACGAATGAACGCGAACAGTCCTCTCTGGGCTACCAGCTTTCGCATCAATTTAATGACACCTGGCGTTTTGAGCAGGATCTACGCTACAGCAAGCTCGATATGTTGCTGCGCAGCACTTACATTTTCTTCCAAAGCGGGCCAAGAGAAGGCACCCGAGGCCTGGTATATCGCGATGGCGACATCACCTCCTGGACGATTGACAACCGTGTGGTTGGCAAGTGGTTCACGGATCGCACCGAAAACACGCTACTGATGGGTGTCGATTATCAGAACCTGGAAAACTCGGGAAAAGAGGCGGATCCGTTCCCTTTTGGAACGGTTGATCTGTTCAAGCCTCGGTATGGAAATTACACACCGGTGGCGGAAAGCGATCTGACTCAGCGGACGGTCAAGAAACAACAAACGGGTGTCTATCTTCAGAATCAACTCCGCCTGGATGATCAATGGATCTTTCTTGCCGGCGCGCGTTATGACAAAGCGGAAACCGATAACGTGGCAAATGGTACCAAAGAGCGCGCCGACGATAATCAAGTGTCATTATCCGGTGGCATTATGTACCTGATGAACAACGGCATGTCGCCCTACATCAGTTATACCGAGTCATTCCAGCCCACTGTCGGCACCGACGCCAATGGCGCTCTATACAAGCCCCGGGAAGGTAAACAGCTGGAGGCAGGCATTAAATACGCACCTGAGAACATTGATGGCTATTTGAACACCTCGGTATACAAAATTGAAGAGACGAACTCACTGGTGACTAATGGTGCCTTTCAGGTACAAGAAGGCGAGCGCAATACCGATGGCTTTGAACTGGAGGGTGTTGCCTATCTGACCAATAATCTGCAAGCGACCGCAGCGTACACTTACAGCGACTCCACCACGCAAAACCGGGCGATTGGAGCGGATGCGGTTCGGGCTACGCTGATTCCACGCCACATGGCGTCGGCCTGGGTAGACTATGTGTTTTCACAAGCCGTTCCAGGGCTAAAGGTAGGAGCTGGGGCGCGCTTTGTTGGCGAGACTAAAGACGAGACCTATGGCTACGAGGTTCCCTCGCACACCGTCTTTGATGTCATGGCGAGTTATGATTTTGCACAGAACTGGCGCGCCCAACTCAATATCAATAACGTCGCTAACAAAGAATATGTCGCGAGCTGTGACTACTGGTGCTATTACGGCGAAGCAAGGCGCGCCACTGCCAGCTTGAGCTATCGCTGGTGAGCCATTAACGGCTCGAGATTGGCGCCTTACCTGCAAGGTATGCGGTTTACTTTATTCCTTACCCGAGGTGTTATGTTTGAATTGAAAGCGGTCAGTTGGCAGGTCAATGGAAAAACACTGCTGCACCCCATTGATCTCACTATTGACCCAGGGAAAGTGATTGGGCTAATTGGTCATAACGGCTCAGGTAAATCAACGCTATTGAAGCTGCTGGCTCGGCAACAGGCCCCGAGCAGTGGTCATGTGTTGCTCAAAAATAAGCCTTTGGCCGATTGGCGTGACCGATTTCTTGCTCAGCAAATTGCCTATTTGCCACAACAATTACCCTCCACAGAAGGGCTCACCGTAGCCGATTTGGTGCGCCTGGGCCGGTATCCTTGGCATGGCGCCCTGGGTCGTTTTACCAAAGAAGATCAAGCTCAAGTTGACCGTGCCATGGAGTTAACAAGTACCAAAAAATTCGCAGATCGAAATGTGGATGAGCTCTCCGGGGGCGAGCGCCAACGAGTTTGGATTGCCATGTTGATTGCGCAGAACGCTCGTTACTTACTATTGGATGAACCTACATCGGCACTGGATATTGCTCATCAAGTTGAGGTGCTGGCGCTGATTCGCAAGCTTGGTCAGGATTTGGCGATGGGAGTGGTGGTGGTATTACACGATATCAACATGGCGGCTACCTACTGCGATCATCTTGTGGCGTTGCATAGCGGCCATCTGTTAACTCAAGGGAGCCCAAATGAAATCATGAAACCGGAGACTCTCGCAGCCATTTACGGCATTTCTATGTCGGTTATACCTCATCCTCACACTGAAGGCGGTTCCATAGCTGTAGCGTGAAAAATAGATCATATCGGTCAACTCACTTGAGCCCTTACAGGGTTAAACCTCACTAACTCTGGAAATTGCATCCTGGGTTGCAAGGTCACGCTGCTTGCCAGTCAGTTCATGCATGAGACCTTCTTTCATTTCCAGTAAGCGATCAGCATGCTCAAAATAATGATCATCGTGGCTAATGGCGAATATTGTAACGCCCATATCATGTAAGTGGCCCAGTAGCTCCCGGTAAAAATAGCGCCGGAATTGCGGGTCCTGATCCGCCGCCCATTCGTCCAGAAGCATAAAACCCCGTTGCTCGGCGACGGCCAATAACAAAGCAAGCCGCTTTCGTTGCCCTTGCGATAGCTGAGGGTTCGTTACTCGATCGGCATCAATGTGCAATTTTTTGCTCATCTGCAGTCTTTTGAGCCATTCGTTCAACAGTTTTGGTTCGGGACTTTGCCCGTCCGGGCCTACAAGACGATCGAACTGGTGGAAGTCTGTAAATACGGAGGAGAATCGCTGACGAAAATGCTGCCAGTCCTGAGCGGTCGTCAACGGTTTCCCGTCAACCAGGATTTCTCCACTTTGGGGTCGATACAATCCGGTTAGAAGACGAGCAAGAGTAGATTTGCCACTTCCATTTCCACCAATCAGGAAGACCAGCTCACCGCGCCGCAGAGTGATATCAATCGGCCCCACAACAAAACCCCGGCCTTCCTGGTTAGGGTATTGGTAAGTAACTTCTCGCAGCTCAATCGTGCCCCAGTCTGCCGCGGGAGACGCCACATTAAAGTCAGGCGCGTAAGCGGCCAGCTCCAAACTCTCCAGTTTCCTGAATGCAACCTGAGCATTCAATAGCATGGGTAGCGCGCCAATGGCCTGAATCAACGGGGTGCGAAGAAATAATAATGTCAACGAAAAAGTCGCAGCAATATTGGTGTTGGCCCACCCCAGGCCGTTGGCCAGAAAAAATACCACGCCGATCGCGCCAACCATCATGATGTTTGACCAGTTTACGGCTGAAAGATGAAAGGTATCGGAGCGGATTATGTGCCAGCGATAGCTGCTGGCATGGCGTTCGTAGTCGACCTCATAAAGCTGACGAGCTCTACTGCGGTTAAGGGCAAGTTCTTTTCGCCCATCAATAAACGACTCATAATCGCAGTAGAGCGCATCTTCAGTTTCCCGAACCTGCGCCAGGTGGCGATATACCCGTTGAACAAGGAGCCAGCCAACGAGCATCGTTACAGAGACCCATAACATGGTGACGACAAGCATGCCGGGAGAAAGCCAAGCAAGATACGCCGCTGCGCCCACTGTGACCACAACACCTTGTACCAGTTCGGGCAAACGAACAAACGCAAAGGTGATGTTTCGGATGTCAACCGAGAGACTTGCCAGCAAACCCGCACTGCCGATGCGCTCAAGCGTTTCGATATCGGTATCCAGGATCTGCTTGATTAGCCGGCCGCGTAAATCATAAATGAAGTGGTGCCCCAGCATCGTGAGTGCAAGTTGCGCTGCCAAGGTAACCACCAGCAAGAGCAAAACCAATCCGAAAAAGGTTGGCAACACGTGCCACGGTGCCCCCGCAGATTCAATCAGCTGTTGGTTAATGAACGCGATTACGCCAATACCAACGCCTGCGCTGATTAGGCTCAGAAGCATGATGATAACGAAGGGGAGGCGGTACTGGCGGAAAACGATGGCGAGTAGCTCCATCA
>NZ_DRGY01000044.1 GCF_011049865.1 Marinobacter antarcticus
AGATAGCATGCTCTGACGATACCGACAGCCCGCCAAACCCCAAGTACGTTTACCGTTTGTTGCTTTTTGGAGTAACCTTTGTAATTGAAGCGTGCAGGACGCACCAAAATCATCGAATAACACGCAAGGAAGCCCGAATGACCAATCTCGCCTGGCCTATGGACGAACGTCCCAGGGAACGACTGCTCGCCCACGGCGCCAAAAGTCTCTCTGATGCCGAATTACTGGCCATTTTTCTACGCACCGGCACCGCTGGCACGCCCGTCATGGTACTTTCGCGGTTTCTGCTTCAGGAATTTTCCGGTTTGCGCGGACTGCTTACTGCCTCTCGCCGTCAATTCTGCGATGTAAAAGGGCTGGGCCCCGCAAAGTATGCGCAGGTTCAGGCCGCCATGGAAATGGCGCGACGAGTCATGGACGAGCCTCTGCGCCAAGGTGATCCGTTGCGCTCACCGGAGGATACCCGGCGCTTTCTCACCAGCCGGCTAGGCACCTACCCCCACGAAGTCTTCGCGGGTCTTTTCCTGGACAACCGGCACCGTATTATTCAATACCGGGAGTTGTTTCGCGGCACTATTGACGGCGCTGCCGTGTACCCGCGAGAAGTTGTGCGCCAGGCTCTGGAGGACAATGCCGCCGCCGTTATTTTCGCCCATAATCACCCCTCGGGCGTGGCCGAGCCTAGCCAGGCGGACATTTCGCTGACCAAACGGTTGAAAGAGGCACTTGGCCTGGTGGATATCAGGGTTCTTGACCATATGGTAATTGGCCACGGTGAGGTAATATCTCTGGCCGAACGTGGACTGATGTAAATCGTTAGCAGCACAGGCCGGGAAACTGCACAAATTCTCAACAATTTTTTGCGTTGGGGCGCTGGTTCTGGTATAAAAGCGTCCCTTTCTGGCGGCGTCTGGCGAGCAGCGCTCAGTTTAGAGGCGCAAACAGGGGCGTAACCGTTCCTCGGCAACCAGAGACGCATTAAACATCGAATTCGCACTTATTAAGACCATTGCTCAGGTCGGAGGCAAGTATGTCCAGAGTTTGTCAGGTTACCGGTAAGCGTCCGGTTTCCGGTAACAACGTATCCCACGCGATGAATCACACTCGTCGTCGTTTTCTGCCGAATCTGCAGAACCACCGCTTTTGGGTTGAAACCGAAAAGCGCTTCGTGAAGCTGCGCGTATCCACCAAGGGCATGCGCATCATCGACAAAAAAGGTATTGACGCTGTACTGGCCGATCTTCGTGCCCGCGGCGAGAAATTTTAAGGAGCCGCATCATGCGCGAAAAAATCAAGCTGGTATCATCAGCAGGCACGGGTCACTTCTACACGACCAACAAGAACAAGCGTAACACTCCGGAAAAAATCGAGATCAAAAAGTATGATCCGGTTGTCCGCAAGCACGTTGCGTACAAGGAAGCCAAGATCAAGTAACAACTGATCCGGCATTCACAAAAAAGCCCGGCCATTGCCGGGCTTTTTTGTGAATGCTATTTTACGAGTGCAATTTTATAGACAGCTTAGAACTTTTCCAGGTAACCGTCCGGAAGCGCAACGTCCATGGCGATCGGTAAATGGTCAGACATGGGATAGCTCACCACCTCAGCGTTCCGGATCTGCAGGCTAGGGCTCACCAGTATATGGTCAAGCGCCTTCTCGGGGCGCCAGCTCGGAAAGCTGTGGGCGGTATCCGGTAGAGGCACCAGATTGTTCTCCTTGAGCGGCGTGCGGGTCAGAAGCTCTTCCGCGTGATTGTTCATATCCCCCATCAGGATCACATGTCGATACTTTGAGATCAGCTCGCTGACAAAACCCAGTTGACGGTGCTGTGCCGTCTTGCTCAACGACAGATGCATCAGCACCAGAACCAGTGGGTCTTCTTCGGTGCCATACCGGGCAACAATGGCACCGCGTCCCGGAATCAGCCCGGGCAGCTTGTACTCTTTCACATCCAGCGGCCGGAACCGGCTGAGCAAACCGTTGCTGTGCTGGGCGATCGGCCCCAGGTTGCGATTCAATTGCTGATGCCAGTAGGGAATCCCCGCGGCCTCAGCGAGGTACTGCACCTGATTGATATATCCACTGCGCAGACTTCCGCCATCGCACTCCTGCAAAGCCACCACATCGTAGTTGCTGAGCAGCGAGGCGATACGATCCAGGTTTTGAAAACGGTTACGATGGGGAAGGAAATGTTGCCAGCTTCGGGTGACATAGTGTCGATACGAGGACGTGTTGATGCCCACCTGTATGTTGAACGTCAGCAACCGAAGATAGCGCTGGGGCTCAAACGCAGGCACATGTTCCAGGCCCGAGTTCGAGCCTTTCGGCTCGCCCCCGGCACTGACGACGCTGTCCCGCTGCTTTTTGAAGCGTTTATACATAGTGAGATTTCTGCCCTGCCCCGCTTGCCAGGTCTGCCAGTGAAGAAGCCTCCCGAAGCACGGTATTACTGATCCGCAGCGTGCTCTTTTTCGACCAGGTAATCGACAACCGACAGCATTGCCTCAAGGCCGCCTGCCATGGAAGCGTTGACCGTGTACTTGCCATTTACCAGCATAGTCGGTGTTCCGGTAACGCGCGCGCCCCGGATTTTTGCCTGCGCCTGCTGCAAGCGGGCATTCACACCAAAGCTGTTGTAGTTATTGAGAAACTCATCACGATCTAACCCGTGCTCGGCCACAAAATCCGCCAGAGCTTCGCCATCGTTGAGCGGCCGATGCTGACCTGCAAGAGCCTCGAACATCGCGTCATTCATTTTATCCAGCGCGTTCATCGCTTCAAGCGCATAAAACGCCCGTGCATGAGGTTCCCAAGAGCGCCCCAAGGCGGCCGGAATTCTCACATAGTTCACGTAGTCCGGAGCATTGGCTTCCCATTTTTCAGCAAACGGCTTGAATTTATAGCAGTGCGGGCAGCCATACCAGAATACTTCCGCAACCTCGACGCCTTTATCGCTGCTCGTGTGGACGGGGGTATCCAGCTTTTTATAGTGCGTGCCTTCCTTCCAGTCAGCCGCACTCGCCTGACCAAATATCGCCATAGCGGACAACAGCAAGGCAACCGTTCTAAGCGCTCGGAACATGAAATATCTCCAGATTTTAGGTTTTATGAAAATCGTTAGTCAATCGATTATGACCTGTCGAGCCTGAAAAGTTCCACCGTTCGTGGATTACAGGACCGAAAGACAAAAAACCCCGCAAGGCGGGGTTTTTCAAACATCCCACGAATGTATCAGTTCAGACCGGAGAGGTAACTGGCAACGGCTTTGATCTCTGCGTCCGTCAGTTTGGACGCAACGTCCATCATGATGGCGGCGTTGGTGCCGTTCGACCGGGTACCGCCACGGTACTCGCTTAACTGCTTGGCCAGGTAGTCTGCATTCTGTCCGCCAAGGTGCGGAAATCCGGCGGGCTCGTTACCCTTGCCCTGCGGGTTGTGGCAACCGGCACAGGCCGGTACACCCGACGCCATATTGCCGCCACGATACAAAGCTGCGCCTTTCTCTACCAGCTCCGGATCCGCCTGGTTGACGCTGATATCCTGCTTTGCGAAATACGCTGCCAGATCCTGTAGATCCTGCTTGGATTTACCACCGAGCTGTCCAGCCATCTCGGGAACAACTCGGGCGTTTTCCTGAATAGCCTTCAACTGGTCGTACAGATATCTTTCACCTTGGCCGGATAATTTGGGATAGGCTCCCATAATCGGCTTCGCGCCACCCTCACCATGACACCCCTGACAGGCCGCTGCATTCTGCTTGCCCGCTTCAGGATCCCCTGCTCCGTGCGCCATGGCTGTTAGGCTAACGCCGAAAACAAACCCTGCGATCAGTTTCTTCATGCTCGCTCCGCTTCTCTCATCTCGAAAATTATTTTTTGTTTGCAGCCGACAGACGCTGACCAGCCAGACGCAAAACCGGACCGACAACGGTTACGCCAAGCGTACCGTATGGAATTGGTGTAACATTATACATTAATCTCTGACAACTGAAATCCAAAGGAAAGCCGACCGCTGTGGACCCTGATCTAACTAAAAAAAGCCTTTCTTTTAACAGCGCCCGCTTCCTGATCAGCGCCCCCCGACTGGAGGACTGCCCTCTGGATGCGGGCGCTGAGGTCGCTTTTGCCGGGCGCTCGAACGCCGGAAAATCCAGCGCGTTAAACGCCATCACCGCCATCGGCAAACTGGCCCGAACCAGTAAAACACCGGGGCGCACACGGCTGATCAATTTTTTCTCCCTGAATCGCGAGAACACCCGGCTGGTAGACCTGCCCGGATACGGCTATGCGAAAGTATCCCGGGACATGAAAGACGACTGGCAGAAACATCTTGGGCATTACCTGAACGACCGCCAAAGCTTACGCGGACTGGTTCTGGTTATGGATATCCGCCACCCACTCACCGATTTTGACCAGATGATGGTGGAATGGTGCGAGCATAACAAGTTGCCACTGATGATTCTTGCAACCAAAGCCGACAAACTTAAATTCGGGCAAGCGAAAACCAGCATGCTGGAGATTGCAGGCAAACTTAAAGCCTTCACGTGTGTTGCGCATCTGATCATGTTTTCAGCCACGTCCAAGCGCGGCGTTGATGAATGCCGGGTGGCGCTGACTGACTGGCTGGAGGGTTCCAAAGAGGCCCGGGAATAGTGTGAAAAGACCGGCCTGCAAAGAGCAGGCCGGTAAAACGTCAGGGTTTGCGACGTGCTAAAACCTGAGAACTCACTCAGGAGACGCCGGAAATGTCCGAATTGCCAGCGTCTGTTAAAGTGACAGGTTAAGCCATCAGAAGTTCCAGTATCGTTAATTTTTAACCGCGCTACATGGCGAGCAATTGTTCTCCAGGCTTGCGGAGGTCTCACGCGCCTCTTCGCATTCCGGCATCGTTGGGCGGTACTTCTCCCGAAGCACCATAACTTGCTCACGATGGCCGGGAGTCAGGTATGGCATCTCCAGCGTCAGCACTTGGTAAATGCCCTGCTTCAGTTCATGGAGGGTAAGGCTGGCGGAGGCTTTGGCCGCATGAGCTGTTTTCAGATAGGCCATCCAGTTGGTGATCACCAGCCAGACATTCAGCGACATGGCCGCCCGCAACGATGCTGACTGAGGCTCTATGATGCCCGCATCCGCCAGCTTCACAAAAATTCGACTTATCGCCGCGAGACACCGGTTGGTAAACTCCCGGTAGTCACCGCGCAAACGCGTATCTCTGTCCAACAGATACTCCAGATCCCGGTGAAAAAACCGGTAGCTCCAAAGCCCGTCAAATACAGATTCCAGATAAAACGTCATATCGCCCAATGTCATTGGCCGGTTTTCAGGGATATCCAGGTAGAAATCCACCAGCTTTTCGTATTCCTGGAATATCTCGTAAATGATGTCGGACTTGTTGCGAAAGTGGTAATACAGATTACCCGGTGAAATCGCCAGGTGGGCCGCAATATGATTGGTTGTGACATTCCGCTCACCCTGCTCATTGAACAGCTCAAGGCTGGACAGCAATATCTTGTCTCTGGTTTTCATAAGCTCATCGGCGCTTGTTGTTTTCAAACCCAAGATGGCGAGGTTCGCCATTGAGCCTGCTTGACTCCTTAGAGTATATACTCTAATAATACATTAAAGTGCAAATTGAGCGTTTTTTCACCACCTCAAGCCCACACCAAACAACTGAAACCACTCGCCACCGCGAAATAGCCGCGGCGAAAGGAGCACACCATGAGTGCCAGCGTTGCACAGCTCACCGAGAGCAAAAAACACATTCAGCATACGCACCGGGTGTTCGAGACTCAGAAGAAGGCTTTTCAGAATAATCCTGCGCCATCGCTGACAGAACGCCGGGAAAACCTCAAACGCCTCAAGCGTGCCCTGTTAACCCATCAGGATCGCATACTGGAGGCTATCGACCGGGACTTTTCCTGTCGTTCCCGGGATGAATCTTTAATTGCAGAGGTGATGCCGTCAATCCAGGGGATTAATTACACCCTGAAAAACCTTGAGGGCTGGATGAAACCATCCCACCGGCACGTTTCGTTAATGTTCCAACCTGCCAGTAACCGGGTTTGCTATCAGCCCAAAGGCGTTGTGGGCGTTATTGTGCCGTGGAACTATCCGCTTTATCTAGCCGTCGGACCATTGGTAGCCTCGCTTGCAGCGGGCAACCGCACCATGATCAAGATGTCTGAGTTCACACCTCACACCTCGGCGCTGTTCAAGGAACTTATCGAGACAACGTTTTCCGAGGATCTGGTGTCCGTTATCAATGGCGAAGCCGATATTGCCGCCGATTTTTCGGCCCGGCCTTTCGACCATATGCTGTTCACCGGCTCCACTTCTGTGGGCAAACTGGTGATGCGTGCAGCTTCAGAGAACCTGACACCGGTTACTCTGGAGCTGGGGGGCAAATCGCCGGCCGTCGTTTCCCCGGATGTTCCTATGGAGGACGCGGCTCAGCGTATCGCTTTCGGCAAAGCCTTCAACGCTGGCCAGACCTGTGTGGCACCGGATTACGTGCTCTGCCCTGCCGACCGCACTCAGGCCTTCGTAGACGAATTTCGCGCGCAATTCTCACAGATGTACCCTTCGCTGCGCGATAACGACGACTACACCGCCATTATCAACGAGCGCCAGTACGGCCGACTGCAAGGCTATCTCGAAGATGCCAGAGCCAAGGGTGCCGAGCTTATCGAGATCAACCCTGCGCAGGAAAGCCTGGGCGACGGCACCTACAAGATGCCGCTGACGCTGGTACTGAAAACCACGCCAGACATGAAACTCATGCAGGATGAGATCTTTGGCCCTATTCTTCCTGTGGTGAGCTATGGCAATCTGGATGAGGCCATCCAGTACATCAATGATCGCCCGCGACCGTTGGCGCTGTACTTTTTCGGCTACGATCGGGAGCAACAGAACCGGGTAATCGACAGCACGCTGTCGGGAGGCATGTGTATTAACGATTCGTTGATGCACGTTGCCCAGGATGACCTGCCTTTTGGCGGCGTAGGCGATTCCGGAATGGGTCACTATCACGGCAAAGAGGGCTTCCTGACCTTTTCACACCAGCGCGCTATTTTTGCCAAACAGAAATTCAACAGTGGAAAATTTGTCTATCCTCCTTATGGAACCTCGTTCCACAAGATGATTTACAAACTCTTTATCCGCTAAGCTTTCTTTTCAATAACCGGGGCTCTCATACCCCGGTGATTATTATAAAAAGAACAAGAGTGAGCCGACTATGACCGATCACGTTACTGCCTCTGCAGCGCAAGATTCTGCACTCCTGAACCGCCGCAGCTTTCTGCGTACCGGGTTGGGTGGCGCTTTGTTTCTGGGCACTGTCAGCGTGACCGTCGGCCTGAGTGGATGTTCGACGGCGCCAGCAGGCCGGCTTGGCGCCGTGGAAACGCGGATGGACGCTCGCTATCAGTTCCAGTTCCTGACCGCCGACGATATCGATCTGTTTGAGGCATTGCTGCCCGCCATCCTTGGTTCTGCGCTCACCGAACAACCCAACACCCGGCGTATGGCTATTGCCGGCACCGTCGAGCGCATTGACGCAAGTATCCATAAATTCGGGCCCGCCAATCAGAAAGAACTTCGCCAACTTTTTGATTTATTGAACTTTCCCCCCACCAGAGTGGCCATTGCGCGGGTGTGGCCCGCTTGGCGCAATGCGACGGTCGAACAGGCCGATGCATTTCTGGAACGCTGGCGCACTGGCAGCATCGGGTTATTCAATAACGGCTATATGGCGCTCACCAAAATCACCAACGTGGCGTTCTACGGTTATCAGGAGAACTGGTATCTTTCCGGTTATCCCGGCCCTCCCGAGTGGGCCGTAAACGCCCTGCCACAGTTCCGCAACGCCTGATTTTCAGCCCGCTGTTTTCACCTAGACGTTTGCCCAGACAGGAAGCCACCAACCATGTCGTTTACCGATCGCATTGCTCAGGGACTGGAATCCGGCTGGAACGTCACTGATGGCGCCACGCTCACCGAAAATCAAACGGTAGAGGCCGATGTGGTCATTGTCGGCACGGGCGCCGGTGGTGGCACAACCGCCGAAATTCTCGCCAAAAGCGGTCTCTCGGTTATTCTGGTTGAAGAAGGCCGGCTGTATTATCAAAAAGACTTCAAAATGGACGAGCTTACGTCCTACGGGAACCTTTACCAGGAGGCGATGAGCCGCACCACCAAAGACGGTGCCATTGCTATTTTGCAGGGGCGCTGTGTCGGCGGCTCCACAACGGTTAACTGGACCAGCAGCTTTCGTACTCCGGAGGCCACGCTCAACTATTGGGGCCAGCGTTTTGGTCTTGAAGCACTGAGCCCGGAGGCCATGGCACCCTGGTTTGAGGGCCGAGAGGTACGCCATTCCATATCGCCTTGGGACATGGAGCCGAACCTCAACAACGACGTGCTGCGCCAGGGTTGTGAAAAGCTCGGCTACAGCTGGCAGATTATCCCGCGCAATGTGAAAGGTTGCTGGAATCTCGGATACTGCGGCATGGGCTGCCCGACCAACGCCAAACAGGGCGCTTTGCTGACCACCATTCCCGGAGCGCTTGATCATAACGCCCGACTGTTTCATGGCTTGCGCGCGGAACGGCTGGTCATGAACCAGGATCGCATCGAGGCCCTCCAGGCCACCGCGATGGCCAGCGATGGCATCACGCCGACGGACGTTCAGGTCACGCTCAAAGCAAAGCACTTTGTGGTGGCGGCCAGCGCCATAGGATCGCCCGGTTTGCTGTTACGCTCCGGTTTGCCCGACCCTTACGAGCGCTTGGGTAAGCGCACGTTTCTGCACCCGGTGAACGCCAGCGTTGCGCAAATGCCAAAGCGGGTAGACCCGTTTTACGGCTCCCCCCAGTCGGTTTACTCAGACGAATTCAACCGTCGTAATGGTGTTGGTCATAACGATGCTGATCATGCTGTTGGTTACAAACTGGAGGTGCCTCCGCTGCACCCCGCCATGTTTGCCGGTGTTGTGCCTGGTCACGGCGACACACAGGCGAAGGACTTTGCTCACCTGCCCTGGATGCAGTCGGTTATCGCGCTGTTGAGTGACGGTTTTCATGAAAATAGCCCCGGCGGCACGGTATCGCTTCGCGATGACGGCAGCCCCATGCTGGACTACCCGATCACCGACTATCTCTGGAAAGGCTTACGCCATGCCTTTTACACCATGGCCGAAATCCAGTTTGCCGCTGGCGCTGAGCGGGTTCGCCTGATGCACCTGGACTCGGATTGGTACTCCAGCTGGGCCGACGCCAAGGCGGCAATCGACAACCTTGCCATGGTGCCCCACAAAGTCCGATTGTTCACCGCACACCAGATGGGCGGATGCGGTATGGGGAACAATCCGAAGGAATCCGTGGTTAACGGTTTTGGCGAGCACCACCACGTTAGCAACCTCAGTGTGCACGACGCCTCGGTGTTCCCAACCAGCATTGGCGCCAATCCGCAGTTGTCGGTTTACGCATTAGCCGCAAGAAACAGCGTGCGGTTAGCGCAGCGTCTACAGAAATAGCAGAAATACTGATAGTCTGGATGCCTGTTAAAAGAGGAACTGTGCATGCCGAAAGTCATTTACCCGGGCACCTTTGATCCCATCACCAACGGCCACACGGATCTTATAGAGCGGGCAAGCCGCCTGTTTGATGAGGTGGTTGTTGCGGTTGCCTATAACTCCAAGAAAAAACCCCTGTTCGACCTGGAAGAGCGCTGTGAGCTGGTTCGCCAGGCAACCCCTCACATCCCGAACGTCAGCGTTACCGGGTTCAGCTATCTGCTCGCCGACTTTGTGCGTGATCAGGGTGCGACCGTGATCATTCGGGGCCTGCGAGCGGTGTCCGATTTCGAGTATGAGTTCCAGCTTGCAGACATGAATCGCCGTCTGGCGCCGGAACTGGAAAGCGTGTTTTTGACGCCGTCCAACCACCTCTCCTACATTTCCTCAAGCCTGATCCGGGAAATCGCGTCTCTAGGGGGCGATGTCTCCGAGTTTGTTGATCCGATTGTAAGAGACGCTCTGAAAAAGAAATTCAGCGAAACCTGAGACATCGCCGACACATAAAAAAAGCCCCGGTGGGGCTTTTTTTATGGTTTGAAACCGGAAATCTTCTGAATCGTCAATCTTTTAAAACAGGGGCGGCAACGGAATTTTCTGACCGTTTACATCTATCACCATGTCGTTCAGCGTTGCTGCCAGTAACAGCCTGTCTCCTTCGGCCACCAGCATGCCTTGCTTGATCAAAGGTGCAAGCTGCATCCTCACAATGGGATAATCTTCTGCCAAGGCCGCAGGAACACTCAGATTCATCTCTCCGGTTAACTGCGGCATGACCATCAGCATGCCCGCTTTCTGATCTGCGGTCAGCTCCGGATGACCAATCATTACGCTGCCGGTGACGGTTCCGTCAGGCGTATCGAGGAGCAACTCGGGGAATCCGACCGAAAACCCGGCCGACGCCATATTGCGCAGGGCCATATTCACCTGATCCATAGCCGCCATCTGCCGCTCAAACGTCTTTTGCCCACCCTCATCCGGTGCCAGCGCCAGGCCCTGGAGCTCCGCTATACCGGTTGTCAGCTGGCTCCAGCTCGCGGCGTCCAGGTTTTCCATAGCAAACGTCAATTTATGCGGGCCATAGGCCTTGTCTTGATAGCGGACTTTGCCGGCTTCAATCGACAACCGTGAATCCAGACGCTGTCCGTCGTCATTCGCCTCCGTGCTGCTGCGTGCTAACACGTCCTTTATCGTTATGGCGGGTGCCTCCGGGGGCGTCAACACAACAGACGCAGCGGAAGCTTCCATGACTCCTGTCCAGACATCGTCGTTCAGGTGAGACATGCTCTGCTCAACACGGACATCATCGACACGGATGCTCATATCCGGCCCGGTGAAGCTCACTTGTGGCCAGACGATTAACGCATCAGCCTGGGAACCTGTGTCACTGATTTCAACTCGGGCAACCCCGCCACTGGCTCTGAATGACTCTCCGCTTTGGGGGTTATCAATGGCCAAAGCCGGCGCGTCCAGCTCCAATACTGCGGTACCCCAAAGACGTGTTTCCAGAGTCAGCTCTGGTTGCTTCTGAAACCAATCCGCGCCTTCGGGCGCCCAGCCTTCAACCGGTTCAAAATCGATAAAGCTGCCGCTCACACCGTGAGTCACGGTGCCACGATACTCAATCCGGTTGGTTTCACCGTTCTCCGGGTTCAACACGGTTACGGCGCCCTTGAGCTCAGCGCCGAAAAACCCCCGGCGGTAGTCCTCTGTCTGCATTTGCACGAACGACTGCGACTGATTCAGTTCATGGGTGACCTTTTGCCACTGTTGCTCGGTTACATAACCCACAACCCAAGGCATTACTGCTCCCGCGACCACCAATACACCGGCGCCGGCAATGATCCATTTCGCTTTCAAAAAAGTTCTCCAGTTGAAAATATTAGGACTTGCCGGTCAGACGCTCCAGCAGTACCAGTTGTGATGCCACGCGATCTTCGCCTTCAGCGGGCTGATTCTGAATATAACTGCCATCCGATTGCAACATCCACGACTGGCAATTGTCCGCAAGATAGGTTTCCAGGTCTTCGCAAACACGCGCTATCAACTCTGGATCTTCAATCGGAAACGCGGTCTCAACCCGGCTCAGCAGATTGCGTTCCATGCAATCGGCGCTTGAGCAGTAAACCTCGGGGTTGCCATCGTTGCCAAAATAGTAAGCCCGGGTGTGTTCCAGGAAACGTCCCACGATGGAACGCACCCGGATAGATCCAGACAGATCAGGCACCCCGGGCCGGAGACTGCATATGCCGCGAACAATCAGATCAATTTCGACCCCGGCCTGAGACGCACGGTACAACGCCTTGATCAGTTGGACCTCTGTTAACGCATTGATCTTGAAAATGAGGCGCCCTTTACTACCCAGCTCGGCTTCACGCTCAATCAGGCTGAGCAGTCGTTTGTGAAGCGTAAACGGTGCATGGAACAGTTTCTTGATCTTCAGCGCTTTGCCCATGCCGGTTAACTGCTGGAACAGCTTGTTAACGTCGTCGCCAATAGACTCATCACAGGTCATGAAACTGTAATCGGTATAAAGGCGCGCGTTGACCGCATGATAGTTGCCCGTTCCCAGGTGAACGTAACGGCGCAGGCGGCCTTCCTCACGACGCACAATCAGCATCATCTTGGCGTGGGTTTTATACCCCACTACGCCATAAACCACGATCACGCCGGCTTCCTGAAGACGGCTTGCCAGCTCCAGGTTCTCCGCCTCGCTGAATCGTGCCCGCAGCTCAACAACGGCGGTTACCTCTTTGCCGCGCCGGGCCGCGTCTGCCAGGGCTTCAACAATTTCCGAATTGGCGCCCGTTCGGTACAGGGTCTGCCTGATTGCCAGAACCTGAGGATCCTTCGCAGCCTGTCGCAATAAATCGACAACCGGGCTGAAATTCTGAAAAGGATGATGCAGCAGGATTGGCCGCTTTCGAATGGCGTCGAATATGGTTTCCCTGCTGCGAATCTGCTTGGGGATTGTGGGCGAGAAGTCCGAATACGTCAGATCGGCACGATCCACAAGGCCGGTGACCGCCATTAAACGAGTGAGATTGACCGGCCCGTTGACCTGATACAGATCCTTTTCCGCCAGGCCAAATTCCGTCAGCAGAAACTGTACAAGCTCTTGCGGGCAGTTGTCCGCGACTTCCAGCCGAACACCGTCGCCAAACCGGCGGCTAAGCAGTTCGCCCCGCAGAGCCGACGCCAGATCTTCCAGATCGTCTTCCAATTCCAGATCAGCATTGCGAGTAATCCGAAACTGATAGCAGCCCTTCACTTCCATACCGGGAAACAGCTCATCCGTATGGGCGTGAATCATCGACGACAGAAAAACTAGGTTCTCTCCGCCGTTGCAGATCTCATCCGGCAAACGCACCAATCTTGGCAGTGAGCGCGGAGCCGGCACTATGGCCATGCCGGTCTCACGACCAAAGGCATCCTTGCCGTCGAGCTCAACAATAAAGTTGAGGCTTTTGTTCACCAGCCGCGGAAAAGGGTGTGACGGGTCCAGCCCGATGGGGCTCACCACCGGAAGAATCTCGTCTTCGAAATAATTGCGCACCCAGTTCGCCTGCTCTGGCGTCCACTCCCGGCGGCGCACAAAGTGGATGTTCTCCTTTTCCATCTCCGGGATCAGGATATGGTTCAGGATGTCGTACTGTTCAGCAATATACTCATGGGCAATGCGGCTGATTTCACTCAGCGCCTGCACCGGCAAGATGCCGTCGGCACCCACGGTTTCCCGACCGTATTTGATCTGCTGGCGCAGACCGGCGGCCCGTATTTCAAAGAATTCGTCCATGTTACTGCTGAAAATACAGCAAAACATCAGCCGATTGATCAGCGGATGCGTGGTATCAAGCGCCTGTTTCAATACCCGGTAATTGAACTGAAGCTGGCCCAGCTCGCGGTTAAAGTAGTTTTCACTGGCGTCCAGGTTAATGACCTCACCCATCGGCGGCATATCCATTGGGGCGGGCACACTCTGCTCGCCGTCCGCTGTCAAATTCCGGGCGATTTCCGTTGTCATAGCCTTTCGTTCCTGTCTGATTTACCGCCAGCCGAGCCCCGGCGGCGGATAGTTCACCTACTGTCTCAATGCCGCTGGTCCCGCATCAGGCGGGCTGCACGCATTGCGTAGTACGTCAGAATGCCGTCCGCGCCGGCGCGACGCATCGCCATGAGGCTTTCCATCATGACCGTGTCACCGTCGAGCCAACCATTCAGCTCCGCTGCCATGTGCATGGCGTACTCGCCACTGACCTGGTAAACAAACGTGGGCACCTGCAGCTCGGTTTTCACCCGGTGCACGATGTCCAGGTACGGCATACCGGGCTTGATCATCACCATATCCGCGCCCTCGGCCAGATCCACCATCACCTCATGAATCGCCTCATTGCTGTTGGCCGGATCCATCTGATAGGTCGCCTTGTTGCTCTTACCCAGGTTTGTGGCAGAGCCGACCGCATCGCGAAACGGTCCATAATAACCAGAGGCGTACTTGGCAGAATATGCCAGAATGCGGGTATTCACGTGCCCGGCAGATTCAAGCGCCGCACGCATGGCGGCAACGCGACCGTCCATCATATCAGAGGGGGCCACAATATCTGCGCCTGCGTCGGCGTGGGATAGCGCCTGATTCACCAGCGCCTCCACGGTGATATCATTCAATACATAACCATCGTCGTCGATGATGCCATCCTGGCCGTGCGTGGTGAACGGATCCAGTGCCACATCGGTGATCACACCCAGCTCCGGGTGGGCCTTTTTCAACGCCCGAACGGCTCGCTGCGCCAGCCCGTCAGCGTCCCAGGCGCCCGAACCGGACAGATTTTTCTTCTCCGCCGGAACCACAGGGAAAAGGGCAATCGCGGGAATACCGAGCGCCACCATCTCGGCTGCCTGCTCAACCAACAGATCAATGCTCAAACGATCCACGCCCGGCATGGACGATATCTGCTCACGCTGCCCCTCACCTTCCAGAACAAAAACCGGGTAAATCAGGTTGTCCGGCGTCAGCTGGTTTTCCCTGACCAGTCTGCGGGAAAAAGCACTGGCCCGATTTCGGCGCAGACGGGTAGCGGGGAAAGCACGGGGTGTGGATAGCGGCACAGAAACCTCCTGAAGGGCGCGATAAAGAGTTGGATCGACAATCCCGGCGCATGGGCAACGCCGTCTTCTCCATCATACACTTCCTGGGCCACCCGTTGCAGGCAACTCGCTAAAGGCCGGGGTATGCAACCCCGACCTGTAACGAGAACGCTCAAAGAGAACGGTTGTTAAAATCGACTTCCACCTTGCGCTGGAAATTACCACGGTAAGGCGTCTCAACTTCCTGAATTCTGCCTCCCTGGCTCAGAAATGCTTCGATATCTTGCTGTAGCTGTGCCCGCACCCGTGCCCGGCCCGTGATCGAATGGGTATCGTCATTCTCGCTACCCCAATTCCCGGACTGTTCCAGGTTGCTTTCGTCGAGCTCACTCATGATTTTTCTCCTTCAACGAAAACAGTGTTACAAGTGCTGTCACCGGTTGGACATCGCACTTCGTCTCGACCCGCCACTGCTATGGCAACGTCTTGGGGTCTTTATAATCTGCTTTTCATTACAGCGCTATTTGCGATCAACGCATTTTGTGTAATTTTTTGTAATTATCTATAACACTATGAATTTAAATGGCAAAATACAACCCGAAAAGAGCCGTTTACGTTGACACAAAGAATGAACAATGATTCAATAATTCAAGGAAGCCCGGATGGCTTATCGTGAAACAGAAAAAATGCGGCAGCGTAAAGCCGCGGCGCGTCAACGGATCGCAGAATGCACCTATCAGTGCGTTACAGAAGGCGGGTTCCGCAACGCCAGAATTACCCGCATTGCAAAGCTCGCGGGCGTGGCTACGGGAACGATCTATCGCCATTACGAGTCCAAGGAGGACCTGTTTGCTGAGATATTCCGCCTGGCCACGCAGCGCGAAGTGGACAAGGTAGCGGAAGCTCTGGCAACACCGGGAAGCGTGACGGAGCGGCTGGAAAACGCATTGCAACAGTTTGCTGAACGCGCACTGAAAGGCCCGGTTATGGCTTGGGCTCTCATTGCCGAGCCGGTGGATCCGAAAGTTGAAGAGGAGCGGTTGGCTTACCGGAAGGCTTACGCCAACCTGTTTGAACAAGCGATTCGCGAAGGCATCGACGAAGGATGCGTTCCCGATCAGGATGCGCACCAGAGCAGCACTTGCCTGGTGGGCGCCATTGCCGAAAGCCTGGTTGGCCCGCTGTCACCGACTCAAAACGGGCAGGCAAAACCGGGCGACACGGATAACCATGACCCGCTGATCAACACCATCATCCGCTTTTGCATACAGGGGTTGACCGGCACCAGGAGATAGCCATGAACGCCCCGAAAACCAATCCCGAAATACCCACCGATAGCAGGGATGATCGCTACCTGGCCGTTACCCACGACGTGGTCAACCAACCACCGGCGCTTGAAAACTACAATCTGTATGAGCAAGACGTTGCGCTTCACGAAGCCTTGCGGCGCGAAGGCGGCGGCCAAACTGAAAGCGACCTGAAAAGCTTCGGCGCCCTTGCCGGCGACGCCGCCACCATCAAACTGGGCTTTCAGGCCAATGCCAACAAACCTGTGCTCAATACCCACGACCGCTTTGGCCACCGAATTGACGAGGTGGATTTCCACCCCGCGTACCACGAACTGATGGGCATTGCCTTCGAAAATGGCCTACACAGCAGCCCCTGGACAGACCCGGGCAAAGGCGCCCACGTGAACCGCGCCGCCAAATACTATATGCACTCCCAAGTGGAGGCCGCACACTGCTGCCCAGTCACTATGACCTTTGCCGCCATTCCCTCCATCCGTAAACAGCCGGAACTGGCAACGCTTTGGGAATCCCGGGTACTGGCCAACGGCTACGACGCCCGTAACGTCCCCGACAACCAGAAAAACTCCGTAACCATCGGTATGGCAATGACCGAAAAACAGGGTGGCAGCGACGTTCGCGCCAACAGCACCCTGGCGTATCCCGTGGGAACCAATGGCCCGGGCCAGGCTTATGAACTGGTCGGGCACAAATGGTTTGTCTCCGCGCCCATGTGCGACGCCTTTCTGGTACTGGCCCAGGCACCCGGCGGGCTGTCGTGTTTCCTGATGCCGCGCTGGCGACCGGACGGCACCAAAAACCCCTGGCAGATACAGCGCCTGAAAAACAAAATGGGCAACGTCGCCAACGCCTCCAGCGAAGTGGAACTGCGCGGCGCACTGGCGTGGATGATCGGAGAAGAAGGCCGCGGCGTACCCACCATCATAGAAATGGTCGCCATGACCCGCTTCGATTGCATGATTGGCAGCTCCGCCGGCATGCGACAGGCGGTAGCCCAGGCCACCCACCACTGCCGCCACCGCAGCGCCTTCGGCAGCCGGCTTAGTGACCAGCCCCTGATGCAGAACGTCCTCGCCGACCTGGCCCTGGAAAGCGAAGCGGCTCTCACCTACACCCTGCGGGTTGCCCGCGCCCTGGACAATCAGGATCAGGAACACGAGCGCCTGCTGGCACGCCTGGCCACACCCGTAGGCAAATACTGGATCTGCAAACGCACGCCCAACCACGCCTACGAAGCCATGGAGTGCATCGGTGGCAACGGCGTAATGGAAGACTGCATCATGCCCCGCCTGTTCCGGGAATCTCCGGTTAACGCCATCTGGGAAGGCAGCGGCAACGTCCAGTGCCTCGACACCCTCCGGGCTATCCAAAAAGAACCGGAAACCCTCGACGCCTTTTTCCGCGAAGCCACCGAAGCAAAAGGCGCAGACCGACGCTTTGACCGGTTCCTGGCGCAACTGCAGAACGACTTCGCCGACACCAGTGACGTTCCGTATCGCGCCCGCAATCTGGTCGACCGAATGGCCTTGGCCATGCAGGCATCCCTGCTGCTGCGCAACGGCAACAAAGCCGTGGCAGACGCCTTCTGCGCCTCACGGCTGGAGCCCAATGGCGGTATGAACTACGGCAACCTGCCCTCCGGCACGGATGCCGCGGCTATTATCAAGCGCGCGACGCCTGTAGTAGGCTAAGTAGAATCTTAACCTATCAATTCAGTTGGGGAGCAGGTGGGGCGGAGTCTCTGAAACTGTGCGGAGCCATGGATGGCGTAGCCAAGCGTACAGGGATGTATTTACAGCGTGTTTCAGAGACTCCGCCCCGCCTGCTCCTGCACGGAGTTATATGTCTGAAGCTCTGAGAAAAATGCTCAAAGAAGGGAATACGCCTCAACATACCGGGATCACGCCACACGTCGGCGTACTGACTCTGCACTTCCAGCTCTACGGCTGCGAAGACCTCAAAGCCAAGCGCAAAGTCTTCACCTCCTTACGCGCCGTATGGGGCAAAGAGCCCGACCTGGCCGTAGCAGAAACCGCCGACCTGGAAGCCCTGGACTGCGCCACCTGGACCATCGCCGCCCTGGGCACCTCCTCACAGCTAATCACCCAACGCCTCGACCAGATAGAGAAAGCCATTGAAGAACGAATCGACGCCGCCATACTCGACGTTCACCGGGAAATTCTCTGATCACGCTCTGTAGCACAACATCGACGCAGCCCGTATACTACGCCACCTCAGGGAAGCCAGTGTGCCTGCATACGACAGGTGACAAACATCCAATGCCGGAATCAGACCCCGGCTTTATCCGTCGGGCACCCGGAACCGGCCCTGCGGATGACCACTGATTGTGTGTGGTATCTATGACCGGTAAGAAAAAATCCGCCCAGGCGTCAATCGAAGCCATGTACCGCGTATTCACCGTGCCCGAGGCACCGGATTCTACGCTCAGCCGGATTGACCAGAACATATCCCGCAATCTTGCAGGCTTCCTGCAAGAGCACATCGTTGCGGTTGAACGGGATTTGTCAGACGTCGAGAAAAACTTCTCCGACTATGCCATTCCGGAAAAGCCCGTGTTTGTGTCTGAACAGGCCCAATTCCTGCTCGACAAACTGGTCGCTAACTCCGTCCACACTGCGTCACCATCCTTTATCGGCCACATGACCTCAGCGCTGCCCTACTTCATGCTGCCGCTGTCCAAAATCATGATAGCCCTGAACCAGAACCTGGTGAAAACTGAAACCTCCAAAGCCTTTACCCCCATGGAACGGCAGGTTCTCGGCATGATTCACCGATTGGTGTATCAGGAAGACGGCGCGTTTTACCGAAAATGGATGCACAACCCCCGCTACGCTCTGGGCGCCATGTGTTCCGGCGGCACCGTCGCCAACCTGACCGCCCTCTGGGTTGCCCGTAATCGTGCTTTCCCGGCCGAAGGCAGCTTCCGGGGCCTGCATCAGGAAGGCCTGTTCCGCGCTCTGAAATACTACGGCTACGAGGGTGCAGCCATCGTCGTATCACGCCGTGGTCACTATTCCCTGAGCAAAGCTGCGGATGTGCTCGGGCTGGGCCGGGAATCTCTGGTGGCCGTAGATACAGACGACAGCAACCGGATTCAGACGGATGCGTTGCGCGAAAAATGTCTGGAATTGCAGAAAAAGAAGATCAAGGTTATGGCCATTTGCGGCGTTGCCGGCACAACGGAAACCGGCAACGTAGACCCACTGGACGCCATGGCGGATATCGCCAGGGAATTCGGCGCGCATTTTCACGTGGATGCTGCCTGGGGCGGGCCAACCCTGTTCTCCCGAACCTACGGCCATTTGCTCCGGGGCATCGAAAAAGCAGACTCCGTTACCTTTGATGCACACAAACAGCTGTATGTCCCCATGGGCGTAGGGTTGGTGGTGTTCAAAGACCCAAGCCTGGCGAACGCGGTTGAACACCACGCGCAGTACATTATCCGCAAAGGCTCCCGTGACCTGGGCACCACCACGCTGGAAGGCTCACGCCCCGGCATGTCGATGTTGATCCATTCAGGCCTGAAAATTCTGGCCCGGGAAGGCTACGAGCTATTGATCGACCAGGGCATCGAAAAAGCCGCAACCTTCGCGGAAATGATCGAGGCCCAAGCAGACTTTGAGTTGATTTCCCGGCCCGAACTGAACATCCTCACTTATCGCTACTGCCCGAAAAACGTTCAGCAGGCCCTGGCTATCGCAGATCCGCTTCAGGCGGAAAAACTCAACGCCTGCCTGAACACGATCACCAAGTTTATCCAGACCACGCAGCGCGAGCGCGGAAAGGCGTTTGTTTCAAGAACCCGGCTGGAACCAGCGCGTTATTTCAACTTGCCGTGCATTGTGTTCCGGGTTGTTCTGGCGAATCCTCTGACCACACCAAAAATCCTGGCAGACATTCTGGAAGAACAACGGGAGCTTTCAGGAGAAGAAGGGATTCAGGAAGAAATCAGAATATTGCTTCAAATGGCAAGTGCCACACTCGAGCAGCACGGGCAAAGTCAAAGACAAACTTAGCAAGCTGACTCGCCGCACACAGTCCCGCTCCGCTCGCTCCACCCAGACTAAACTCAGTAAAGCGCCTCTTCATCGTCCAGCACTTCGTGAATGATATCCAGAAACATGCGGTCTGCTTCGCTCCACTTTTCCGGGATCCGGATGGTGGTGTTGGAGCTGATTTCCCGGGCAATCAACTCGTCGGCACCGGCCTCCGAGCGGAACTTACGGGCAATGTCTACAGACTTTACGGCGATTGTCGGGTCGCTTAGCACCTTTTTGATGAACACTCGCAGTTCATCAATTACCCTGGCCTGACGGCTTTCAACCGGTGTACTCATAACTCACCCTCCGGGCAAATGAATTCTCGGGGAGCATGCAGCTCCCTGAACAGACGCTTAGTATGACCAAACCCGCGCGCTACAACCAGCCGAGGCATCAGACGAAGAGCCCGCGCAGGGTGAAAAACAGCACCGCCGCCATACAGGCCGACGCAGGCACTGTGATAATCCACGCCGCGGCAATGCGCACCAGATGCGACCGCTTGACCATCTCTTCCTTGTAAATTTTCTTGAGGCGCTTGCGATCCGATTTTGTCAGCGGCACATGATTCTTTTTCTTTGCTCGCTTCAGAAGTTTTTCCATTTCCTCAACGGAGGCGTTGCGGAAATCGTCAAGGAAAGGCTTGAGGCGCTCCTGATCATCAGCGTCGCGCTCCTCCATGATTTTGTGCAGCTGGGTCGCGTAATTGGACTTCAGGTACTCACGCAGAAAGCCAACGCCGAATACGCCGCCGATGGCAATGTGAGTGGAGCTCACGGGCAAGCCCAGTTGCGACGCCAGAATAACGGTAAGCGCCGCTGAAAGCGCAATACAGAACGCGCGGGTTTTATCCAGTTCGGTGATCTCACTGCCCACGGTTTTGATCAGGCGCGGGCCAAACAGCATCAAGCCAACGGTCAGACCCAAGGCGCCCACCATCATTACCCAAAAAGGAATGCTTGACGCGGTCACCACTTCGCCGCTGGACAACGCATCATTGATCGCCGCAAGCGGGCCAATGGCATTGGCTACATCATTGGCTCCGTGGGCAAAACTCAACAGGGCCGCCGCAAATATCAACGGCCAAGTAAACAGGGTATTCACGCCGGCAGCGCTGTTTTCCATGGTCGCTGCCCGGCGCGCGGCCAGAGAACGAACCACAAAAAACACAATCACCGCCGCTGCCAGACCAACCAGGGAAGCTTCAAGGAAATCCACCTTGATGATTTTCTTGACGCCCTTGATCATCAGATAGGTGCCGAATGCCCAGGCCATGATCGCAACAAGCCAGGGCACAAACATGCGGGCCGCCGGTATCACGTCTTTCCGGTACAGCACCGTCTTGTTGATGATGAACAGCAACAGAGCCGCCAAGGCACCACCAAGCACCGGAGATATAACCCAGCTCGCAGCAATCTTGCCCATAACCTCCCAGTCCGCTATGCCCCAACCGCCGGCGGCAATACCGGCACCAAGCACCCCTCCCACAATGGAGTGTGTCGTGGATACCGGAGCACCCATCCAGGTTGCGAGATTGAGCCAGAGCGCGCCCGCGAGCAGGGCTGCCGTCATCAACCAGACAAACGCGCGACCGTCTTCCAGATTTGTGGGGTCTATAATCCCACCCTTGATGGTGGAGACCACATCACCGCCGGCAATCAGCGCCCCGGAAGACTCGAAAATACCTGCGAGAATAACCGCAGCACCCAGGGAAAGCGCCCCAGAGCCCACAGCAGGGCCGACGTTGTTCGCAACGTCATTGGCACCTATATTGATGGCCATATAGCCGCCGATGACGGCTGCAGCCATCAGCAACGTGCTGTTTGGCATACCGTCACTCAAGGCGCCTACAACCACCCATACACCCAGCAAAAATAGCAGGCTGAACCCGATACGGTATCGTTCCGTAGAGTTGCTGGTAAGAAGGGTATCCAGAAATCCGCTTGAACGGGCCATAACAGAAAAGGTCTCATTGGGTCTGAATGGAAAACGAACCATTACAATGCGCGCAACTATAAATTTTTTGCACTTGAATTGAAACAAATGCGCAATGAAACGATAAGATGCGCTACACGTTGAGCGCCACAAGCCAGCACCGAAAGAGGCTTGGCAATCCGCTCTTTTGCTATGAACAGGTAATTTCATGACAGACATTCGAATTCTGGTCGGCAGCGTCTACGGAGGCGCGTTAATGACCGCCAGAGCCATCAAGCAAGCTCTGGATGCGGACGGCTACTCAGCATTGGTTCTGGAGAACCCGGTGCTTGATGATATAACGTCTGACGCTGCTCCGCTGCTGGTGTGTACGTCAACCACGGGCCAGGGCGACATTCCCGGCAATCTGTTGCCTTTTTACGTGGACTTGCGTGAGCAGTTACCGCAGCAGCCGGGCCGGCCGTTCGGCATCATCGTGCTGGGCGACAGCTCCTACGGCGATACGTTTTGTGGTGCCGGCGAGCTCATGGAGGAAGCGCTTTATGAAACCGCTGCCCGCAAAGTGGGCGAAACCTTGTGTATCGATGCGCTGGACACTCAGGAGCCGGAAAACGAGGCCTTGCCGTGGGTACGTAAATGGGTATCAATGCTGTCAATATAGGCTTCACGGTGAGTCGTTATTTGCCACAGTCCGTATTAAATCTTACAACAACGACAACACGTGGTGAATGGTGACAGGGCTTCAATGGTCTCGCGTTCTGGCAGGCAACGGAAACCAACAGATCCTTCTGGAAATTCGCACCCGGGGTACCCTGCAAGTCCCGATAGAACTCTGGAACACGAAAGCGTTTTTTGAACACGCCTCGGTCGACGAACAGCTTCACGCGGCCTATTACGGATCTGGCGACACGATCAGAAGACCGGGTGATTGTTCAGACCACCATCAATATGTGCCACAGCCTCGGCTATCAAATTGTGGCGGAAGGAGTAGAGGACGAGGCGACGGCGAAGCTTTTGAAGGAGATGGGATGCGACATGATTCAGGGCTATCTCCTGAGCCGCCCATTGCCCCTTGAAAACATGCTGAACTGGCTCACCGAAAGGCGCAACACTGCGACCACGCAGGGTGCACCCGAATAACGAAGCGGTGATCAACGCTGGCGAATCAACGCTTCCTGTGTTGTAGACGCCACCAGAACGCCGTCCTGATTAAAAATGTTGCCACGATTGAAGCCCCGGCCGGACGTTGCGCTTGGGCTGTCCTTGTCGTACAGCAACCAGTCATCCATGCGGAAATTTCGGTGAAACCAGATGGCATGATCAAGGCTTGCGATCTGCAGGCC
>NZ_DRGY01000045.1 GCF_011049865.1 Marinobacter antarcticus
CTTTACGGCAGTGCCCATAACCGGCCCAAGGGCATGATCTGGATGTTCTGGTTGTGGGCTTCGTTCCCCTGGGGGGTTGTTGCGTTGGTGAGTCTGGCGCTAACGTGGTTTCGGCGGCGTCGAAACGGCTTGACGGGCAAAACACTGTCTAATCCCGGCTTTCGTTTTTTGCTGTTGAGCGCGTTGGCCCCGATGTTATTTTTCACGCTCGCCGGCAATACCCTCTGGACCTACATATTACCTTCGCTGCCATTTACGGCCATTTTGATTGGCCTTTGGGCTTCGGAATGCGAGTCTTACTGGTCATCCCGGATGCGGGTTGGGTTGGTAGCGCTGGTGCCGGTATTATTGACCGCGTTCGTGGGCCTGGCGGTGGTAGGTTGGACGCCAATCAAGACCGAGAAGCCACTGATACGTTATTATCAGGGGGCCAAGGACGCCAACAGCAGTCCCTTAATCTATCTTGATGACTTGCCATTTTCAGCGCGATTTTATTCAGACGGAATGGCCCTTGAAGTGGCCAAGAGCGATTTGCACAGCTTGCAGGCGGCTAACTCATTTCAGCGCTTGTATGTTGCGGTTCCCCGAGACTGGTCGAATGACCAGGTAACGGATTTATCCGCTTCAGCTCGAAAAGTAATGGAAGATAATCGTTATCAATTGTTGGTCATTGAGGGATTGCTCCGTGATAAGCAACCGGTGTCTGACGCCAACGGAGTTCGCTCGAATGACATCTAACCAAGTTCTTCGCCAGAATACGGTCCAATCTTCGCTCAGACTGTTGATTGTCGAAGATCAAGTGGACCTTGCGGAAAATCTGTTCGAATTTCTGGGCGAAGATCGCTACGTGCTGGACTTCGCTGCTGACGGACTAACCGCGTTGCATTTGCTCGCCACGCAGAGTTACGACGTTATCGTGCTTGATCTGATGTTGCCGGGCGTCAATGGTTATGAAATTTGCCAGCGTATCCGGCAAGACCTGCAATGCCAGACCCCTATCATTTTGATGACCGCACTCAGTGCTCTGAATGACAAGGAAAAGGGGTTTGATTGCGGGGCGGATGATTACCTTGTGAAGCCGTTTGAACTGCGTGAGCTGCAACTGCGTATTGAAGCTCTGCACCGGCGCTACGCTCCGCAGCGGCCTGTTTTATCGGCTGGTGATATCCGGTTCGATCCGGGTACACTGGAAGTGGAGTTGCGTGGATTGAAAACGGCGTTGACAGGCACCCCGGCCCGGCTGTTTGAAATGCTGGTGCGGGCGTATCCAAGTTTTCTCAGTCATGAAGCTCTCAGTGAAGCTTTGTGGGGCGCCCGCCACGGGGAAACCGAGGGGAACAGCCTTCGTACCCATATCTACACACTCCGAAAATCCCTGCAGGCAGGCCTGGGTAACGGGCTTGTAAAAACAATCCACGGGCGGGGATACAGTTTGGAAGTTCCTGAGAAAGAGAACCTGAACACGCCATGAAGTCATCTTTAACCACACGCGTGGGCCGGCTTCGATTCTGAATTCTTCGGTGTAGCGTGAGTTACTCATTGGACCTCCCGGGTGCCTTCATTATAAGGCTTGAAGGTGCCTATGAAACCTCGGGGGATTCATGTCGTTTTGCTTTGCTGGTTCAGGCGGTTCCTGGTATTTGTTTTAATTTTTTTCAGCGTGGCGAAATACCACTTCCTCTGCTAGATTTGTATACATGATTATCCATTCATGTGTACACAAAACAGTGCCTGGGTAGTCAACTCTCGTCATCCTTTTTCGCTAAAAGCCTGTATGCAAATATGAATAAGGGGTTTTAGAGGGATTGGTTGTTCACTACTCAAGGAGCCCGCAATGGAACTCTTTTACCAAGTTGAAGACAAGCCACCGTTAGCGACCTCTGTTTTGCTTGCTGCCCAACACTTACTGGCGGCACTGGGTGCCATTATTGCCGTACCTTTGGTGGTAGGCGGGGTGCTGGGATTGCCTACTGAGGACATGGTGGTGCTGATTAACGCGGCTATGCTGGTTTCTGGTGTTGTCACTATTGTGCAATGTAAAGGCGTTGGCCCTGTTGGTATCCGATTGCCTTGCGTTATGGGAACCAGTTTTACGTTTGTTGGTGTGTCCATTGCCATAGGTTTTGAGTATGGCGTGGCCGGTATTCTGGGTTCTGCCCTGGTGGCTTCGTTGGTTATGATTATCGGCAGCTTTTTTATGCCGTTTATTCGCAAGCTATTCCCGCCCGTTGTTTCGGGTACGGTGGTTACTCTGATTGGCCTGTCTCTGATTCCGGTGGCTGTGGATTGGTTTGCTGGCGGGCAGGTGGGGTCTGAAGGCTATGCCTCGCCCGGTAACTTAATGATTGGCTTGTTTGTGCTGGCTACAGTCGTTGTCATGGCACAGTGGGGGCGTGGTATTTTCGCGGCCGCTGCGGTTGTTATCGGCATGGTGATCGGTTTTGTATTATGTATTGCTCTTGGGCTGGTGGATTTCAGCCCGGTTCGAGAGGCCGCTATTATCGCTTTGCCTAGCCCGTTCCACTTCGGGTTAAGCTTCCCCATCAGTGGCATTCTTGGCATGAGCGTGGCCTATCTGGTGACTATTATGGAATCTACCGGTGATTTCCTGGCTTTGTCCGATGCCACTGAAAGCAAGCTGACGGGTAAGAAGCTATCCCGCGGCATTTTGTGTGATGGTCTGGGCTCGGCCCTGGCTTCGGTATTCTCCACCACACCCTTTTCGTCGTTCTCGCAAAACGTTGGTATTGTTGCCCTTTCAGGTGTTGCCAGTCGCTATGTGGTTGCTATTACGGGCGTAATGCTCGTGCTGGCTGGCCTGTTTCCGGTTATCGGTGCATTGGTGGTGTCCATTCCTCTGCCGGTGCTGGGCGGTGCTGGTCTGGTCATGTTTGCGATGATTATTTCTGCCGGTATTAATATTCTGGGCCGTGTTGAGCACAACAAGCGCAACAGTATTATTGTGGCCGTCAGCATTGGTGCTGGTATGGCGGTAACGGTGCGCCCGGAACTGCTAGCCCACCTGCCGGAATTTGCCAAGGTGGCATTGTCTTCTGGCATTACCACAGGTTCTTTGGTTGCGCTGTTGTTAAGCGGTATTCTTCCGGGGCGTGAGCCTTTAGAGCTTGACGAGGAAACAGAGACTCAGTCCGCGTAAGGGCGGTTAAATTACAAACAGCACGCTTTGAACTTTTTCCCACTACCGCAGGGGCAGGGTTCATTGCGGCCGCGCCGCAGCGACCGGTCTTGGCAGTTGGTGGTGTTCGGTTCAATTCGGGTACACTGGAGGTGGAGTTGCGTGGATCGACAACAGTGTTGTCTGGCACGCCAGCGCGGCTTTTTGAATTACTGGATCGAGCATACCCGAGTTTTCTCAGCCATGGGGCGTTGAGTGATGTTCTGTGGGGAGTCCGCCATGGCGAGACGGAGGTTAACAGCCTCCGGACGCACATTTATACCCTTCGAAAATCCCTGCAGGCAGGCCTGGGCAACGGTTTGGTAAAAACAATCCACGGGCGGGGATACATTTGGAAGTTCCAGCGAAAGAGAACACCGATACTCCATGAAGTCATCTTTAACCACGCGCCTGGCGCGAACCCTGTTTCTTCTGATTATGGCTACGACCGTCACCTCCATGTTTGTTGTTGAGGTGTTTGTTGATGACGTTGAAGACACTATCCTGGGCCTGGAATTGAAGGCAGACGCCAAGTATTTCACCGAACAACTTCAGGAAGGAAATTTTCGACCGATAAAAACGGCCCACCTGGAGGCTGTTTTCCTGCCGGAAGGGACGGCAGACCTTGTACTGCCAACCTATTTTCGGGGTCACTCGCTGCCATTTTCCCGGGAAATCGAGGTAGGCCATATAACTCTGCTGGTATACGGAGTGCAACTGAAAGCCCCTAACGGCAAACTATTCCTGGCCCAAGACATTACCATCATGGAAAACCGTTCATCTCTGGTTCAGCTTGCCTTGGTTTGTGTGGCCGGTTTTATGCTCCTTATCGGTTTTTTTGTTGCCCGAACGGGCGCCCGGTACCTAGTTCGTCCTTTCAAGAATCTGACCCGTGAAGTTCTGAACACCGCCCCCGGAATTGCGATGCCGCATATCAACACGGATTACCGCGATCAGGAATTTTGCGACATTGCCGAGGCATTTAACCGATTCCTGTTTGCACTGGAACATCATATCGAACGGGAGAAATCGTTTGTAAAGTTGGCCAGCCATGAACTTCGCACACCGCTGGCGGTGATGAGTGGCGCTTTGAATGTATTGGAGCAGCGTCAGAACCTGTCGCCCGCCGACCAGAAAACCCTTGCTCGTGTTCGTCGAGCCATGCAAACCATGCGGGACGACACAGAGGTTTTGCTTGAACTCGCCCGCAGCGAGGTGGCCAAGGGCAGCGCCAGAGCCGTTGTGCTGCAAGAGATCGTGCAGAACACCATTGACGATCTGGAACAGGGGCTTCCGGATCATGCAGGGCGGATTGTTGTTTACAACGACAATCCGGGGTTGAGAATCAAAACCCATCCTGCCCTGGTGCGGATGTTACTGCGGAATTTATTACAAAATGCTCTGCGTCATACCCATGCGGAGGTAGAGGTTCGCATGGTCGAGAACAGAATTTCGGTGCGAGATTTTGGATCCGGATTGCCGATCAACGTTACCGAGCACCTGCGTGCTATCGGAGTGCCTAGCGCAATCACCTCCGCCACCGGAGGATTCAGCAACACCACCTTTGGGTTGCTGATTGTCCGGCTGGTATGCGAGCGCCTGGGCTGGGATTTGGAGATTGCGCAATCGGACAACGAAGGCACGGAATTCGTAATCCACGTTCATAGCCTTATCTGAGTATATTACTCGGATAGCCCATAGGCTCGTTCTCGATACAGTTTCAGCGGGAGGAGCGCATGAGCCAGTGCCTTTTTTATGGCGGCACTGTCGGGCGCGCCTTCCAGGTATCGGGTACTCCCGGTATCCGGCGAATAAACGCCAGCCAGCGGTTTTTTATCGGGGCGCAATATCGTCACGTTGTAGTCGCCGTCCATCCATGCGTAGTCGTCGTGGAACTGCATGATCGCGCGCCCGGGTGCGTCGGGAAACCTCACCAGATCACGACCGACCATGGGGTTCTCACTGCTGATACCCATCAGTGACAGCAGCGTGGGCGCAAGGTCAACCTGACTTGTTAACGTTGTAATGCGCCGGCTACCCATATCGGCTCCGAGTATCAGCCCGGGGATGTGAAAATTCTTGATGGGGACCAACTCATCGCCCCACACCCGCGCATCATGATCCGCAACAATCAGGAAGATTGTGTCTTTCCAGTAGTCGCTGTTTCGTGCGGTGTCGATGAAATCACCCAAGGCATGGTCTGCGTATTTAACCGCGTTGTTGACGGTATTTTTCTCTTCGTCATAGCGTTCTATTCTGTCGTCCGGATATTCGAACGGCGTATGGTTGGACGACGAAAACACCAGGCGGAAAAAAGGCTTTCCGGCTGCGTGCAGCTTCTGGATATCGTCATGTGCTTTGGCGAACAGATCTTCATCACTGACCCCCCAGCTTCCGGTGAAAGTGGGGTTGTCGTAGTCCAGTTGATCGATGATCGAATCAAAGCCATTGCCCGTAAAAAAACTGCGCATATTGTCAAAATAAGCCTCTCCACCGTAGTTGAAGCCGGTGTCATAGCC